>QIHU01000022.1 GCA_003231035.1 Acidobacteriota bacterium | reverse complement strand
GAGATCGAGAGCCGCCCCTTGCACACCTCCCACGCCTTCCACTCGCCGCTGATGGAAGGCGCTCTCGAACCCTTGCGAGAGCGGGTGGCGCGGGTCGAGCTTTCTCCTCCGCGCATCCCCTTCCTCTCCAACCTGACCGGGACTTGGATCGAGGCCGACCAAGCCACCGACCCCGACTATTGGGCCCGCCACATGCGCCAAACGGTGCGCTTCGGCGACAACCTTCAAGCGCTCCTGGACGGTCCGCGGCGGACCCTGCTCGAGGTCGGCCCGGGCGACACCCTGACCCGGCTGGCCCAGCAGGCGGCGAAGCTTCAGGCCCGTCAGGAGCCGGAACGGGAGCCGTGGACGGCGCCGATCCTCTCCTCGTTGCCCGCGGCGCGCGGCGATGTTGCGGAATTGGCCCACCTCCTGCTGACCGCCGGAAGGCTTTGGCTGGCCGGCGGCCCGCTCGACCGCGCCGCCCTCTTCGCCGGCCAGGAGCGTCGGCGGGTACCGCTGCCCACCTATCCCTTCGCCCGCGTGCGCTACTGGCTCGACTCGCCTTCGTTCGCCCAACTGGCGGCGGGCCAGGGGAGGCGGAGCATGGAGCGCCGCTCCAACCTCGCCACCTGGTTTTACAGCCCGACCTGGCGTCTTGCTCCTCCCCCGGCAGTGCCTTCCAGCAAGGAATTGACCTCCTGGTTGGCCAACGCCCCGGCGCGGCCCTGCTGGCTGATCCTCACCGACCGGTTGGGAATTGGCTTGGCGCTGGCCCGGAGGCTTAGGGGTCTCGACCAGGAAGTGGTGATCGCGGCGCCGGAGGAAGGGCGGGGAGCTGAGCTTCCGGGCGACGGGGTGGAGCCTTTTGCCGCCGGTTCGCCCGCCGGCTATTCGGGGTTGCTGGAGGGGATCGCCGAGCGTGGGCTGCGACCGGCGGTGATCGTCCATCTCCTGGCCCTGGACGCGGCCCGTGGCGAGGAGGGCGAGCACGGTGAGACTCCGTTGGCCGCGGCGCAGGAGGCGGGACTGTTGAGCCTGGCGCGGCTGAGCGACGGCTTGATTCAGTTCGACGGCGGCGAGCCAGTGCGCTTGTGTGTGGTGACCGATCGGGCATTGGCCGCCGAGGCGGGGCAGAGGCTGCGAGCCGAACGGGCGCCGGTCCACGCGGCACTGCGCGTTCTGGCGCAGGAGCGCCGCAACATTCTGGCCAGCTCGGTCGACCTGACCCTGGCGACGCCCCTTGAGGCGGAGGAGATCGACGCCACCGCCGATCTGCTGCTGGCGGAAACCGCGCGGCGCGAGCCGGGCGAGGTGGTCGCCTACCGGCGTGGCCAACGGCGGATCGCCGGCTTTGACCCGCTGCCGCTGCCCGCCCCGGCGAGCGCCGCGGCGGTGTTGCGCGAGCGGGGGGTCTACCTGCTGGTGGGCGGCTTGGGTCGCGTGGGGCTGACCCTGGCCCGCTTCCTCGCCGAGCGGGTGCGGGCGCGGTTGATCTTGACCGGACGCAGCGCCCTGCCTCCCCGCGAGGGGTGGCGGGAGCGACTGGCCGCCGCCGATGGCGAGAATCCGGTCGTCGCCAAGATCGAAGCCATTCTGGCGCTGGAAGAGGCCGGCGCCGAGGTCATCACCCTGGCCGCCCAGGTGGAGGATCAAGGGGCGATGGCGGCGGCGATCGAAGCCGGCGAGAGCCACTTCGACGCACCGATCGACGGGGTCTTGTACCTGGCCGGATTTACCGGCTCCGGCGCGGCTGGCCCTTCGATGCGCGCACCGATCGAGACGGTCGATGCGACCTACGCCGATCTCCATTTCGCTCCCAAGGCGCACGGGTTGGCGGTTTTGGATAGGGTCTTGGGTGATCGGCCGCTCGACTTCTGCCTCCTCTTCTCCTCCCTGGCATCGGTGCTGGGCGGCCTGGGCTACGCCGCCTATGCCGCCGCCAACAGCTACCTCGACAGCTACGCCCTGCGGCGCACCGCCGCGGCCGGCGGGGTCGGCTGGACGAGCGTCTGCTGGGACGGTTGGGCCTGGCTGCCCGAAGGGGAGACCCCGAGTGGGTTGGCGATGAGTCCGGCCGAAAGTTGCGCCGCCTTCGAACGCCTGCTGACCATGCGCGGTGTGCCGCGGGTGGTGGTTTCGACCGGCGATCTGGAGGCGCGGCTGGATCGCTGGGTGCGCTTTGCTTCTCCGGCCCCGGGCGAGGGAGCCCCGGTCGCCTCCGCCGAGATCGACGCCGACCCGGGAGCCGAGGTCAGCGGCGGTTTCGAGCGGCCGGCCATGACTTCGGACTATGAACCGCCGGAAGGCGACCAAGAGGAGCGCATCGCCGCCCTGTGGAGCGAACTGATCGGGGTCGACCGGATCGGTCGCAACGACAATTTCTTCGAGCTGGGAGGCGACTCGCTGCTCGCCACCCAACTGGTCTCGCGGTTACGCCGAACGTTGAAGGTGGAGATGCCGTTGCCGGTCTTCTTCGCTGCCCCGACCATCGGCGGCTTGGCGGCGGCGATGGGGGAATCGCAGGCTCGCCAGGGGGAACTCTCCGAGGTGGAGAAGGCTCTGGCCAAGATCAAAGGACTCTCGGCCGATGAGGTCACGGCGCAGCTCGAAAGTCGCCTCGGCACCGAGGGAGGGAACTGACTCATGTCTTCGATCGCCGAAGAACTCGCCGCCTTGACCCCGGAACAACGCCAGCTCTTGGAGCTAGCCTTGAAAGACAAGGGGATCGAGGTCGACAAACTTCAGATCACTCCCAGAGTAGAGAAGCGCGACGGCTACCCGCTCTCCTACGCCCAGGAGCGGCTCTGGTTCCTGGCCCAGCTCGATCCCGCCAGTCCGGCGTACCACATCGCGGCGCCGATGCAGCTGACCGGCGAGCTCGACCGGCCCTCCTTGGTGGCGGCGTTGCGGGCCCTGGTGGAGCGCCACGAGGCGCTGCGTACCCTATTCGTGCTGCACGGTGGCGAGCCCGCCCAAACGGTGCAAGAAGGCTTCGTGCAGCCGGTGCCGCACATCGATCTCACCGGGTTGCAAGAGTCGGTGGCGCGGCAGCTTCAACCGCGGCTGGTGGCGCGAGTTTCGAGCCAGCCCTTCGATTTGTCGCGCGGGCCGTTGCTGCGTTCGGTGCTGGTTTGGCTGGCGGCGCGCGACCACGCCCTGCTGCTCAACATGCATCACATCGTCAGCGACGGCTGGTCGATGGGGATCTTCTACCGCGAGCTGTGGGCCCTCTATCAAGCCTTCACCGCCGGCAAAGCCTCGCCCCTGACCGCCTTGACCTTGCAGTACGTCGACTTCGCTCTGTGGCAGCGCGGTTGGTTGGACGAACGGGTGTTGGGCGAGCAACTGGGCTATTGGCGGCGCCAGCTCGAAGGCGCCCCTCCGGTGCTGCGGCTACCGATCGATAGGCCGCGACCGCCATTGCAGAGTTTCAACGGGGCCGGCTCCGCGCTATGGATCTCTGAGGCGTTGACGACGCGGGCGCGCGAGCTGGCCCGAGGTGAAAAAAGCACCCTTTTCGTCATCCTGCTAACCCTCTTCCAAGCCCTACTAGCGCGGGTGACCGGCGAGCTGGACATTGTGGTTGGCTCTCCCAGCGCCGGTCGCAACCGTGAAGAGATCGAACCGCTGATCGGCTTCTTCATCAATACGCTGGTGTTGCGCACCCGCTTCGACGAAGCGCCTTCGCTGCGCACCGCCATCCACCAGGTGCGCGAGGTGGTCGAAGGGGCTAACGCCCACAACGACCTCCCCTTCGCCCGCTTGGTGGCGGAGGTCGTCCCGGAGCGCAGCCTCGACCACTCGCCGATCTTCCAGGTTGACTTCGCTTTCCAAGTGGCACCGGCAAAAGGGCTGGTGCTCGAAGGGCTCGAGGCGAGGATTTTGAGTGGCGAGAATCCGAGCGCGCAATTCGATCTCTCGGTGACTTTGACCGACCGCGAGCAGACGATCACCGGCGCCTTGGTCTTCAACACCGACCTCTTCGACGCAACCACGATCGCTCGCTTGAGCCGCCAGTTCCGCATTTTGGTGAGTGGGGCGTTGTCCGAACCGAATCGGCCGCTCGAAGAGTTGCCGTTGCTGAGCGACGCTGAACGCCACCAGCTCTCAGTCGAGTGGAATGATACCGACGAGCCGGCCCTAGATCGCGGGCTGGACGGTCTCACTCTGGTGGATCTGTTGGCCCGACAGGCGGCGGAGACCCCCGATCGGATCGCCCTTTCCTGTGACCGTCGCGCCCTCACCTACGGCGCCTTCGAGCGGCGTGTGGTGCGCCGCGCGGCCGACCTGCGCAAGCGTGGGGTGGGGCCGGAAGCGGTAGTGGCGGTGCTCGCCAACCGCACACTCGAACAGCTGGTGGCGATCCACGCGATCGTGCGCGCGGGCGGCGCCTATCTTCCCCTCGACCCGGACTATCCGCGCGAGCACATCGCCTTTGTGCTGGGCGATTCCGGCGCCCGCTGGGTGATGGTCGAAGAGGAGTTGAAGGATTTCCTGGTACTTTCCTCGGACGGCCCCGCGATGCAGGTTCTCTCTCTCGACAAGCCCTTTGAAAGCGAAGGCGGTGGGCCGGCGGGGCGGGCGGCGCTACCCGAAAATTCCGCCTATGTGATCTTCACTTCCGGCTCGACCGGCAAGCCCAAGGGGGTAGTCAACACCCACCGGGCGATCGTCAACCGGTTGCTCTGGATGCAAGATGCCTACGTCCTCGACGCTTCGGATCGGGTCCTCTACAAGACACCCTACTCGTTTGACGTCTCGGTCTGGGAACTCTTCTGGCCGCTGTCCGTGGGGGCTGAGTTGGTGATTGCTCAACCGGGAGGTCACAAAGATTCGGCTTACCTCGCCAACCAACTCAGCGCTCGGCGAGTGACCACGGTGCACTTTGTGCCGTCGATGCTGAAGGCGTTTCTCGATGAACCCAGACTCGTTTCCCAGGCGCGCTGCGAGAGCCTTCGCCGGGTGATTTGTAGCGGCGAGGTGCTGCCCCGCGAGAGCAGTCGCCGTTTCTTCGAACTGTTCACCAGGGAGCGATCCACCGAGGGGCCACGGCTTGAGAATCTCTACGGCCCGACCGAGGCGGCGATCGATGTTACCCGTTGGCCGGTGGGCGAAGCCGGCTTGAAGGAAGGGCTCTCGCTGCCCATCGGGCGCCCTATCGCCAACCTCCAGATTCACCTCCTCGATGGGCACGGCGAACCGGTGGCCATTGGCGTGCCCGCCGAGTTGCTGATCGCCGGCTCCGGCCTTGCGCGCGGCTACCTGGGTCGCTTTGCCCTGACTGCCGAGAAGTTCGTCCCCCACCCTCGCGCTGGCGAGCCGGGTGCGCGGGTCTACCGCAGCGGCGATCTGGTGCGTCGTCGCGGCGACGGAGCGATCGAGTTTCTCGGCCGGCTCGACCACCAGGTGAAGGTGCGGGGCTTCCGTATCGAGCTGGGAGAGATCGAGGCGGTCCTCGCCGAAGCGCCCGGGGTGAGCGATGCCACGGTGATCACCCGCCGCGATGGCTCGGGCCACCAGGGGCTGGTCGCCTACCTCGTCGCCGAGGAGTCCTTGGTCGACAAAACCGTTCTCGATACCAGCAGCCTGCGGAGCTGGCTGGGTGAGCATCTGCCCGAGCACATGGTTCCGGCCATCTTCGTCGCCCTCGACGAGCTGCCGTTGACCGGGAGCGGCAAGGTGGACCGCAAGGCGCTTCCCGATCCCAGCGCCGGCCGGCTGGGCGTGGGCGGTGAATTCGCCGCTCCGACCGGCGATCTGGAGCGCCGGCTGAGCGAGATCTGGCGCCGCCTGCTGGAGGTCGACCAGGTGGGGGCCGAGGACAACTTCTTCGACCTCGGCGGCCACTCGCTGCTGTTGATTCGGGTGCGCGAGGAAGTGCGCAAGGAGTTGGCGATCGAGTTGCCGGTGGTCGACCTCTTCCGCTATCCGACGATTCGCCGCCTGGCCGAGCGGCTGGGCGGCGGTGGAGCTACCGGCAACGGCGACACGGCGGGGGCGGCGGCGAGCGCCCAGGTCGCGGCGGGCAGCGCCCGTGCCCGCCAGCGGCTCGCCGGCTCGCGACAGGGGGAGGACGGGGCGCGCGCCACGCCGATCGCCATCGTCGGCATGGCCGGCCGCTTTCCCCAGGCGCCCGATCTCGACACCTTCTGGCGGAACCTTCGCGACGGTGTCGAGGGGGTGACATTCTTCGACGACGAGGAGCTGGCCGCCGCTGGCGTGGCCCCGGAGATCCTCAGCCACCCGGACTACGTCAAGGCGCAGGCGGCGCTCGATGGGCAGGACTTCGCCGATGCCGGCCTCTTCGGGATCAGCGCCCGCGAGGCTCAGCTCACCGACCCGCAGCATCGGATCTTCCTCGAATGCGCCTGGCAGGCACTGGAACACTCCGGCCACACGGCGGAGAGTTTTGACGGCGCCATCGGCGTCTACGGCGGCGCCGGGATGACCAACTACTGGGTGAACCTTCTGTCCAACCCACAACTGATGCAGGAGATCGGCCTGCTGGCGGCGATGATCGGCAACAACAAGGACTTCTTGGCTAGCCGGGTTTCCTACAAGCTGAACCTCGAGGGTCCCAGCTTCAACGTGCAGACCGCTTGTTCGACCTCGCTGGTGGCGACCCACCTGGCCTGCCAGGCGCTGGCTACCGGCGAGTGCGACTTGGCGCTGGCGGGCGGGGTCACGGTGAGTGGCAAGAGCAAGACCGGCTACTGGTACAAGGAGGGCGGCATTCTCTCTCCCGACGGCCATTGCCGTGCTTTCGATGCCGACGGAGCTGGGGTGGTTGCTAGCTCCGGGGTCGGCATGGTGGTGCTCAAACGGCTGGAGGACGCCCGCCGCGATGACGACACGATCTGGGCGGTGATCCGTGGCTCGGCGATCAACAACGACGGCTCCAACAAGGTCGGTTTCACCGCGCCGAGTATCGAAGGCCAGGCGCGGGCCATCGCCGAGGCCCAGACCATGGCCGGGATCGAACCGTCGACGGTCCAGTACATCGAGGCGCACGGCACGGCGACGCCGCTGGGAGACCCGATCGAGGTCGCGGCTTTGAGCGAGGTCTTCGGCCGGGGGCCCAAGAAACACTGCGCCCTCGGTTCGGTGAAGACCAATATCGGCCATACCGACGCCGCCTCGGGGATCGCCGGTCTGATCAAGGCGGTGCTCTGCTTGGCCCACCGCGAGATCCCGCCGAGCCTCAACTTTGAAACCCCGAACCCGGCGATCGATTTCGCCAACAGCCCCTTCTACGTCGCCACCGAGTTGGCCGACTGGCCGGCGAAGGAGGCCCACCCGCGGCGGGCCGGGGTCAGCTCCTTCGGCCTGGGAGGGACCAACGCCCATGTGGTCCTGGAGGAAGCGCCGACCAGGGCGGTAGCGGAGGCGGTCGAGGGTGATGATGGGTCGACGCAAGACTGGCACATCATGGTGCTGTCGGCGGCGACGGGCAGCGCCCTCGAAGCGCTCACCGATCGGCTGGCTGAATCGCTGGCCGAGCCGGGGCCCAAGCTGGTCGATGTGGCGCACACTTGCCAGGTGGGCCGGCGGCGGCTGGCCTTCCGCCGGGCGCTCCTCTGCCGCGACCGCGCCGGCGCGGCGACGGCGCTCGCCAGCCGCGATCCCGCTCGGTTGCTCGAAGCGTCGAACTCCTATTCCGGCCGCCCCGTCGCCTTCCTGCTGCCCGGCGTGGGCGATCAATACCCCGGCATGGCGGCCCAGCTCTACCGAGAGATGCCGGTATTCCGCGGCGCCATCGATCGCTGCGCGGAGATCCTGCAGCCATTGCTCGGGGAGGATCTCCGCTCGGTGATCTTCGCGGAGTCGGTCCCGTCGCACGAGGAGGGCGAGGCTGGGGGAACGGGTGGAGCAGGCGGTCTGGATTTACGCGCCATGGTCGGTAGAGGAGAGGCCGGCGGCGGACGAGCGGTGGGGAAGGCGGCCGCGCGGCTGCGCCAAACTCGGCTGGCACAACCGGCGGTCTTCGCCATCGACTACGCCTTGGCGCAACTCTGGATCGACTGGGGCATCGTCCCTCGGGCCTTGGTCGGCTACAGCCTGGGCGAGTATGTGGCGGCATCTCTGGCCGGGGTCTTGTCGCTCGAGGATGCCCTGACCCTGGTGGCCGAGCGCGCCGCTCTGATCGACGTGCTGCCGCCGGGGGCGATGCTAGCCCTGCCGATGGCGGCGCGGGATGCGGCCGCGTACCTCGACGATGAGGTGGTCCTGGCTGCCAGCAACGCGCCGTTGGTCAGCGTCGTGGCGGGTCCACCGGTCGCCATCGAAGGGCTTGAAGAGCGGCTCAAGACGGCGGGCATCGTCTCGCAGCGACTGGTCACCAGCCATGCCTTCCACTCGCCGATGATGCGACCGGCCGCCCGGGCCTTGACCGAGCGGGTCTCCAAGCTCACCCTGCGGCCGCCGCGAATTCCATATCTCTCCAACGTCACCGGCGAGTGGATCACCGCCGAGCAGGCGACCGATCCCGGGTACTGGGCGGATCATCTTTGCGCTACCGTTCGCTTCGCCGAGTCGCTGGCGAGGTTGATGGAGAATCCGGATCAGGTCTTGCTCGAGGTCGGCCCGGGGGTCGCTCTCTCGACCTCGGCCCGCCAGAACGAGGCGGCGACGGCCGAGCAACTGGTGCTCTCCTCGCTGCGCGACGAGCGGGAGGAGCGGTCGGATCTCGCCTTCCTGTTCGAATCGTTGGCCCGGCTGTGGCTGGCGGGGGTGGATGTCGATTGGACGCGGTTCTCCCGCCGGCAAGGGGGCCGGCGGGTGCCGCTTCCCACCTATCCCTTCGAGCGTCAGTCCTACTGGCTGGAGCCCTTTGGCGGCCGGGCCACGGCGGCGCCGGCGCGGCGCGGCGGCCGGCTGAACGACCTCAGCCAGTGGTTCCATTTGCCGCAATGGCGGCCGACCCCGCCGGCCTCGGTGGAGAAGCTCTCCCAGCGGGTGGGCGGTCGGTGGCTGCTGATCGCCGACCGCGGTGGTCTCGCCGACCGTCTCGCCGCCCGGTTGCGTCAGCTGGGGGCGGACTGTGATCTGGCGCGGATGGGGGCCGAGGGCGCCCGCGGCGACCATTCGATCGATGGATCGAATCCCGAGGCTTGGTCCGCCCTGATAGGGCGGCTCCAGGGTGAGGACAAGGTCCCCGCCAAGATCGTCCACCTGGCGGCGCTCAACGCCGCCGAAGCTCCGGCCGCGGGGGCGGACTCGATGCTGGCCGCGCAGGAAGAGGGACTGCTCGCCGTGGTCGGCCTCAGCCGGGCGCTGACGGGGGCCGGCATCACCGCCGACCTGCGTCTCGCGGTGGTCGCCAAGGGGCTCCACGGGAGCGGCGAGACGGGAGAAGGGCGGCCGGAACACGGCACCATCGTCGGTGCTCTGCGGGCGATTCCGCAGGAGTACCGCAACTTCGAGTGCCTAACCGTCGACCTGGACCTAGCGCGCCCGGTCGAGCTCACCGCCACCACCCTCGACCGGCTGCTCGCCGATCTCGCCGGCTGCGCCGCGCGCAACTTGACCTATCGGCGTAGCGGTCGCTTCGAGCTCGAATACCGCGCCGTGGCGCTGGGCGAAGAGGCGAGCGGAGCGAGCCCTTTCCAGCACGGTGGCCGCTACCTGATCACCGGTGGTTTCGGCCTGGTGGGACGAACACTCGCGCGCTGGTTGGCCAGCGAGTACGGGGCCCGCCTGGTGCTCGTCTCGCGGAGCGAGATGCCGGTCGCCGAGGTCTGGGACCGCTGGTTGGCCGACCATCCCGAGGCCGATCCCACCAGCCGCCGCATCGCTCTTTTGCGCGAGATCGCCGCGCTGGGCGGTCAAGCCGAAGCGATGGCCGCCGACGTCGCCGATCGATCGGCGATGACCGCTGCCGTGGCCCGATCGGTCGAACGCTTCGGTGGCCTCGACGGGGTGATTCATCTGGCCGGCGCCACCGCCCAGAGTGAGATTCACACGCCGCTCGAAGGAACCGACCGCGAGGTGTGCAAGCGTCAACTGACCTCCAAGGCGGTGGGTTGCGCCATCCTCGAAGAGGTGGTCGAGGGGCTCGATCTCGATTTCGTGGTGCTCTTCTCCTCCATGTCTTCGCTGCTCGGGGGCCTCGGTTTTACCGCCTATGCCGCCGCCAACTCCTTCCTCGATGCCTTCGCCGCGGCGCGCTACAGCCGCGGCGGGACACCGTGGATCGCCCTCAACTGGGATGGTTGGCGCGAGCCCGAGGAGGAGGTTTCAGCGGGAGCGATCTCGATGTCGCCCGAGGAGGCGACCGAGGCTCTGCGGCGGGCGCTGCAAATGCTACCGGCGGCGCAAGTTGTGATCTCGGTGGGCGAACTCGATGCACGGCTCAGCCGCTGGGTCCGCTTCGACCAGGACCGCAAGGGCGAGAGGGCAGATGGGGAGGAGGCGGAGGAAAACGGGGCGGGCGCCGTCTACGCTCGTCCGGCACACTTGCAGAACCCTTACGTGGCGCCGACCACCGAGACGGAAGTGACGATCGGCAAGTTGTGGGGAAGGATGCTGGGAATCGAAGAGGTGGGGGTGCACGACAACTTCTTCCAGCTCGGCGGCGACTCACTGCTCGCCACCCAGTTGGCCTCGCGGATGCGCGAGGCGCTCAAGAAGGACTTCCCGTTGCAACTCTTCTTCACCTCGCCGACGGTGGCGCAGATGAGCGTGGCCCTTGACGCGGACACCGAGGCGGCCGAAGAGCAGTCGGAGCTCGAGGCGATCTTGCGGGAAGTGCGCGGGTTGTCGTTCGAAGAGTTGGCGAGCGAGCTCGAAGCGGAGACGGAGAGTACGGACAGCGCGGATAGTGGGGAGAGCGAGTCACGATGAGCAGTTTGACCGAGGCTTTACAGGGATTGACCCCCGAGCAGCGCAAGCTGGTCGAGTTGCGGCTGAAAAAGAAGGGTATCGGCGTCAACAAGCTCCCAATCTCGCGGCGCGGCGAGGAGCGGGAGAGCTATCCCCTCTCCTTCGCCCAGCAGCGGCTGTGGTTTCTCAATCGGCTGGAACCCGACAACAGCTCGTACACCGTTTCCTCTCCGATGCGGATCGAGGGCCCACTCTCGCTCGTCGCCCTCCATCGAGCCCTACAAGGGGTGGTCGACCGTCACGAGGCGCTACGCACCCGATTCGGTCTCGTCGACTCGGCGCCGGTGCAGATCCCGATGGAGGGCTTTCGCCAGCCGATGCCGGTGATCGAGCTCGCCGGGCTAGAGGCACGGCGGCGCGAGGAAGTGGCGGTCGTGGTGACCTCGATTGAGCTCCAGCGGTCGTTCGACCTGGCGGCGGGCTCGCTGTTGCGCACGGCGGTGCTTCGGCTCGGCGCCGAGGAGCACTCGCTGCTTCTCAATATGCACCACATCGTCTCGGACGGCTGGTCGCTCACCGTCTTCTTCGGCGAACTGATGGCGCTCTACGAAGCGGAGTCGAAGGGCGAGCCGGTGGCCTTGCCGCCCCTGCCGATTCAATACATCGACTTCGCCCTGTGGCAGCGCGAGGTCCTCGAAGGCGAGGTTCTCGACCGCCAGCTCGCCTACTGGGAAGAGCAGTTGCGCGGTGCACCGGCCCTGCTCGAACTACCGATCGACCGGCCACGGGCCGCCTTGCAGGATAACCGGGGTCACTTCGTCGGTCAGTACCTGCCGCCCGACTTGACCGAGCGCATCCGCCAATTCAGCAAGGAACGGGGCGTCACCCCCTTTGTCACCTTGATCAGCACCTTCGCCGCTCTGCTCGCGCGCTCCACCCGTGACGAGGATATTCCCATCGGTATTCCAGTGGCCGGCCGTAACCGCCAAGAGATCGAGAGTCTGATCGGTTTCTTCGTCGGCACCTTGGTTCTGCGGGCCGATGTCACGGGGCAACCGACCTTCGCCGAGTTGGTGGGTAGGGTCGGCAAGGTCAACGGCGAGTTGAACTCGAATCAGGATGTGCCTTTCGAACAGCTAGTCGACCGCTTGGCGCCCGAGCGTAGCCTAGACCACACGCCGCTCTTTCAGGTCAGCTTCTCCCACCAGCCCAAGCCGGGAGCGGATGTCGCCACGGGTGAGGGCTCGGATTCGGGTACCGATTCGGGTACCAGCTCGGACTCGAATGAGGGCTCGATCCGGATTCGTCCCCAAGAGGGGAGCAACCCGGTCTCGATGTTCGATCTCTCCCTCGCTCTGGAGGAGAGTCCGAACTTCATTACCGGTAATTTCGTCGCCAATGCGGCCCTCTTCGACCACGCGACATTGGCCCGCTTCTCGCGCCGTTACGACGTTCTATTGCGCGCCGCTCTCGCGGCGCCCGAGCGCAGCCTCGGCGCCTTGCCGATCTTGTCGCCCGCCGAGTCTCAGCAACTGCTGCGCGAGTGGGCCGTGCCGATGCCGAAAGCGGGTGGCGGCCGTCGCCGCCGACCGTCCCGAGCGCATCGCCCTACTGGCCGAGGGGCCGGGTCGGGTGGCGGTGGCGGTGAGTTACGGCGAACTACTGCGCCGAGCCGAGGGTTTAGCGCGCCATCTGCGCCAACTCGGGGTCGGCCCCGAAGTGGTGGTGGCCCTCGCTGTCGAGCGCTCGCCCTCGATGATCGAGACGGTGCTGGGGATTCTCCTCGCCGGAGGCTGCTATTTACCCCTCGATCCGGCCTACCCGGACGACCGGCTGCGCTTCATGTTGGGCGATGCCAAACCGCGGGTCCTCTTGACCCAAA
>QIHU01000017.1 GCA_003231035.1 Acidobacteriota bacterium | reverse complement strand
GGGGACCTCTCGCCGAGGTCCCCTCAACCGAAAAAACGTCGTTTTTCGGTTTTCACCCCTAAGGCGTCCGGCCTAAGCGGCCGGGCTCGCCGCAGGGGCTCGCGCGCTGCGTTCAGCGCACGCAGTAGCTGGAGCTAGGGGTTCCTACCCAGCTTCCTCACAAGCCGATACTCCTTTGCCGTCACCGGCTGAATCGAAAGGCGCATCCCGCGCTTGGTGACCATCATCTCTTCCAGTCCTGGGGTATCCTTGAGGGTGGCCAGGGCAACGGTCTTGGGGAACTTCTCCACGAATCGCAGGTCGACCATGTACCAGGTCGGGTTCTCGGGGTCGCTCTTGCCGTCGTAATACTTGTGGTCCTGATCGAAGGCGAAGTGGTCAGGATAGCCGGCGCGAGAAACCTCGGCCAATCCCGAAACGCCTGAGGGTTTGGCGTTGGAGGCGTAGAACAGCACAGGGTCGCCCACCTTCATGGTGTCGCGCAGGGTGTTGCGTGCCTGGTAGTTGCGCACCCCCTCCCAGCAGGTGGTGCCGTCGCGTTCGAGGTCAGCGATCGCGTAGGCTTCCGGTTCGCACTTCATCAGCCAGTACTGCTTGGCCATCACTCCTCCTCTTCGCTCTGGATTTCGACGACGGGGGTCTCAATACCCAGCTCGGTCTTGAGACCGGCCAGTTCCTTCTCCAAGGTCTCGACCCGAAGCACTAGTTGGTCCACTCGATCGGCCAAACCTGGTTCGTGACGGCGAGGCGCAGTGACTGGCGGCGTGGCGGAGGCGGTTGCGCCGACCGGGCTCGGCGGTGGTTGATCTTCGACGGGGCCACCCACCAGATGCGCCCAACGCGACCATTTCTGACCAGGCCACCGGGTCAGCCGTGTCACCAGAGGCTCCGGCCCTTCGGCCATTTCGCGCAACGCAGCCTCGAGCTCGTCGGTGGAGGCGAACGGATGCATGCGAGCGCAGCGCGCCTTGAGCTCGCCCACCGTCTGGGGGCCACGGATCAAGAGTTCCGTGATCACCGCCTTGGGTCCGGGAGCCAAGGCCCAACGCCGCTTGGTGTTTTGCTCCCACTTGGCCACCCTCGCCCCCGTCGTCTGCCACACCAGCACGTCGACGAACAGGCGGTCGAGGGCATCGGCGACCTCGGTTTCGGTCAAGGCCACCAGCGGGCTGCGATTGCTCTTCTGGTTGCAGGCCGCGCGCAAGGCGTTTTCGGTCAGCGGATAGTGGTCGGGAGTGGTCTGCTCCTTCTCCAGTAGGGCGCCCAGCACACGCAACTCGACCGGATCGAGGGGGCGGGGGATACGTTTCATGCAGGAGGTCTCCTAGTCGATCGGTAAGGTCGCTAAGCGTACCTGAATCTCGAGAGGACTGGACCCCACCAGAGTAAGCCGCGCTCGGGTGAACGGCGTCAGACGCTATACTGGTCACTGACTCGCTCGTCAGGTAGCCATTGATAGGAGACTCATCTCATGCATCGAAACTTCGCTCGCTACGCCGCATTGACGCTTCTCGCCGGAGCCCTGCTCCTCGCCATCGTTCCGGTGACCGCCTCCACCACTGCTCCGGGGCGGCAAGTCTGGGACAGCGATGACGGTCCCAGCCCGGTCGAGGTGACCAACAGCGTTCACTGTCAGGTCGTCAAGATCCAGCCTAACCGCACCCTGCGGGTGCGTCACGAGACCGGAGAGGCGCGGATCCACATCAACAAGAAGGTGCGGATCCGGGCCAAGGCACGTAAGCAGTTTGAAGGACGCAAGAAGCTAGCCTTCGCCGATTTCTCTCCCGGCCAATGGCTCAAGCTCACCTACGTGATCGAGAACGGCTACATCAGCAGCGTCAAGGTTCTTCCCAAGGCACCGGCGGGTTTCGATATTTCGGTGTGGACCGAAGGCGCCGAGACGGCGACCTTGGTCGACGATTCGAAGTAGCTCGCGCGGCGGCGATCCCGGCGGTTGGGCTCCTCTGGCGGCCTGCGGTTTCCTGAGCCTAGCCGGCTATGGCTGGGCGGCTTTCGGGCTCTCCGCCAGTAACCGCCTCGCCGATGTCGTCTCTTTCCTGGCCCTTTTCGGGGGTCTATTTGTACTCTTGCCGCTGGCACTGCGCACGGCACGGCGGCTTGCCCGCCACCACCAGCGCGCTACGCTGGCGCTGATTTTCCTATTCGCGACCCTCTTTCGGCTGGTCATGCTCTTCGCCGGGTTGCCGCCACCGCGCCCCGTCACCGCGCTCGCCCATGACCTCAGCGGTAGCGCCGTCGGCTACCAGAGCTTTCTGCTCTACGACAACGATATCTGGCGCTACCTGTGGGACGGCCACCTCACCGCTCGCGGCTCCAACCCCTATAGCCAAACTCCAGCTCAGATCGAAGAGCTGGCCTTCGACGACGAACTCAGCGCCGCCGGCCAGCTCATGGACGAAGCACCGTGGGAGGAGGTCTGGGAACGGATCAGCTACCGCAACCACACCTCCGTCTACCCACCGGCGTCGCAGCTGCTCTTCGCCCTCTCCCACTGGGTGGCCCCCGGCAGCGTCTTCGTTTTCAAGTTCTTCGTTGCAGCCTTCGATCTTGCCAGCTGCTGGGTCTTGGTTCTGCTGCTGAGCAAGGTCGGCCGGGGACGCGAAGAGGTCTTGCTGTACGCCTGGAACCCACTGGCTATCAAGGAGTTCGCCGGCTCGGGCCATGTGGACGCGGTGATGATCTTCCTCCTCTTGGCCGCTCTCCATGCGGCCTTGCATGGCCAGAGGCGCCGGGCGGGAGCCTGGTGGGCGGGGTCCGTTTTGGTCAAGGTGGCCCCGCTGCCCCTCGCTGGAGTGCTCCTTGGGCGCCGCCCCTGGCGCCACGGGTGGACCGCGGCCCTCGTCGCGACCCTGCTCTGCCTCCCCTTTCTGTCCGGCCTGCCCCACTTCTTGGGTGGTCTTGCGACCTACAGCCGCGAGTGGATCTTCAACGCCGGCCCCTTTAACCTCTTGACCCGTGTTCTAGGTTGGCTGCCCATCGGATCACCGAGCAGCGGTGCGCACTGGGTCAGCCGACTGCTGATCCTGGGCACTATCCTTTGGGTAACCCTGGCCTACTGGCGGGCCTCGGACGAAGGTAACGGCAGCGACGACAACAACGACAACGCACAACGCCAAGTGGACAGCTGTTTCCTGATTCTCGCCGCCCTGGTCATCTTCGGCCCAGCGATCATGCCCTGGTACCTCCTTTGGGCAGCACCGCTGGCGGTGGCCGTCGGCCTGACCTCGTGGAGCTGGCTGACGGCCCTGAGCCTACTCTCCTACCTGGTCTACTGGCTGCGCCATGAGCACGCCGCCTACCTGTGGATCGAGTACGGCGGCTTCGTCGCACTGTTGGTGTGGGAGCTGCGCCGCAAGCGCGAGCTGAGCGGTAGGCTCGGCAAGCTCCTTCGACTGCACTAACCGACCTGCTCCAACGCCTGGGCTAGGTCGGCGAGGAGGTCGTCGGTTCCTTCCAGCCCCACGGACATGCGAATGAGCCCCTCCGTGATACCGCTGGCCTCGCGCTGTTCGGCCGAAGCCTGCGAGTGGATCGCCGCCGCGGGCCGCACCATCAAGGTCTCAGGGCCACCGAGACTCACCGCCACCGTCGGTAGAGTGACCGCCTCGAGCAGTGCCTCGGCAGCCGTCGTGCCACCTTCCAGCTCAAAGCTGACCATGCCACCGAAGCCGTCGAACAGCGCCGCCGCCCGCGCGTGCTCAGGGTGGCCCTTAAGCCCAGGATAGTTGACTTGCGCCACCGCCGGGTGGCTGTCGAGAAGGCGGGCCAGCGCCAGCGCCGAAGCGTTTTGTGCCCGCACTCGAAGGGTGAGCGTTTTCAAGCCGCGCTGCAAGAGGAAACAGGCGTGGGGATCGAGGCAGCCGCCCAGATGATCGAGGGTGAGCTTGATCCGGCGCACCTTCTCGGCCGAGCCGGCGACGCTTCCGGCGACCAAGTCGCTGTGGCCGTTCATGTACTTGGTGCAACTTTCCATCACCAGATCGAAACCATGCTCGGCGGGACGGAAGTTGACCGGGCTGGCGAAGGTGTTGTCGATCACCGATATCAAATCGTGCTCGCGGGCAAAGGCGACGACCGCTTCGAGGTCGGCAACCTGAACCAGCGGGTTGGTCAGTGTCTCGACGTAGATCAACCGGGTGGTTGGCTTGAGCTGCGCCGCCCAGCTCTCGGGCCGCTGCGGGTCGATTGCGGAGTGTTCCACTCCAAAGCGGCTCAAGTCTCCGCGCAGAAAGCTCTGCGTGCCGCCGTAGAGGCAATCTTGCGCCAGGATGTGATCCCCGGCCGAGGTGAAAGCCATCAGCGTCGCCGAGATCGCCGCCATGCCGCTCGCCGTCACCAGCGCCGCCTCGGCCCCTTCGAGAGCGGCGATCTTGCGACCCACCGACACTTGACTCGGCGTGGTCGACAGCCGCAGGTAAGCGACGTCGTGGTAGTCCTCGCCGTGGTACTCGTAGGTACTCGACTGGTAGATCGGGGCAACCAACGCCCCACTTGGGCGCGGCCGCGGCTCCCCCGCGTGAACGCTGCGCGTTTCTAGCGAATCGGTGGCGTGGGACGGAGGCGACGAACTCTTGGTGGTCATAGGGATCTCCCAGAAAGTGGATCCCGCGCATCGTATCGCGGGACGCCGAAGAAACCGGCGTCCCGCATCTTAAGATTCGACTTCTAGCGCCCGATCATCACACCCCGCGCCTGCTGATGCAGCAAGCCCATGCGGCCTTGATCCATCAACCGGAGATCGCGAATCTCGTAAGGCGCGCCAAAGCCGGCCTCGCGCAGTGGCTCCCGGTCGAAGGCGAGCACCAGAGTAGCCGGGCCAGCCTCGATCCAGGCGGCGCTATGGGCCACCGGGAGCCGCGACCTCAGCCCTCACGGGATCGTTAGCACCCTCTCCACCGGCCGCAGACACCGGCTGTCGTCGCAGGGCTGATAGGTCAGTACCAGCGTCGCCCCCTCATCCGTGGCGCGCAACTTCCCCTGGATCTCCACCTTGCCTTGATAGACGACGACCTCCTCGTCGGCGAAGGAGAAGCGAACGCTCTCGCCCTTGGGATAGACCACCTGGCTCAGCTCGGCATCGCGTCCCTCGACAGCGGTGGCGATCAAGAACTCGTTGCTGGCTGGGTTGGCGTTGATGTGCCAGCCCTCCTGGACCTCCACGTCAAGGGTGAAGGCTCGGCCGCCCTCGACCTCTTCTTCCGTCGTCCTCAAGGTCGCGGTGACCAGCGTCTCAGGATCTGGCGAGCCGGGGTCTTGAGAACCGGGGGCAGCGACTGGAGACGCGTTCTTGGCTTCAGCACTAGGCGCAGCCGTGGCAGTGTAGCGGCGCGCGGCCAGAGTCAACATGCGGACCGCTTCCGGCATCTGTTCCACGACCGGTGCAAAAGCAAGCAGCGCGCGGTGCGCCGCCTGGCGCCAACGTGGTTGTTCAGAACGAGCGTCAAGCTCGAGCAGATTGAGAATCGCGATGGCGTTGGGGGACGGCGTGGCGCCGTCGGTGGCGTCTTTGCTGCGCGCCAGCAGATTCGGGTTCTCTCCCGCGACGAAGAAGCCGCCGGCAGGATCTCCTAGCCGATCGATCTGCTGGTCGGTCAGCTCCGCCGCCGCCTCAAGCCACTTCGCCTGGCCAGAAACCCGATGCAGCTCCAACAGACCACGCACGAAGAAGGCGTAGTCGCCCAGGTAGGCGGGGATCTTGGCCGTACCGCCACGCCAACTGTGCAGCAGCAGGCCGTCCTTGCCCCGCATCCGCCCAAGAACAAAATCGGCGGCGCGGGCGGCGCGGGCAATGAGATCCTCGTCATCTAGCGCCTTGCCGGCGCGGACCATCCCGGCAATCGCCATGCCGTTCCAGTCGGTCAGCACCTTGTCGTCGGTCAGCGGTCGGTCTCGGCCGTCGCGCCGCTTCAGGAGGCGGTCGCGCAAGGGTCGCATCTGTCCTAGCAATTCCGCCAGCGGCAGGCGGCGTGTTTTCGCCTGCTCGGGCAAGGGCTTCGGCAGGTGGAGCACGAAGTGGTCGCCCTCGAAGAACGGCTGGCCATCAAAACCCAACAACGACGCCAGGAAGATCGCATCCTCGGCTCCGAGAACCTCGTCCAGTTCGGCGCGGGTCCACACATAGTAGGCACCCTCTTCTCCATCCGTCTCCGCATCGATCGCGCTCAGGAAGGCTCCGTCGGACGAGGTCATTTCACGGATCAAGAAATCGGCCGTCTCGCGCGCGACGCGCCCCAGTTCCGGGTCCGCGGTGCGCTCGTGCTCCGCCGCGTAGAGGTAGAGCAGCAGACCGTTGTCGTAGAGCATCTTCTCGAAGTGCGGCACTTTCCACTCGCGGTCGGTGGCGTAGCGGTGGAAGCCTCCGGCCAGTTGGTCGTAGATCCCACCGCGGGCCATCTGATCGAGAGTGGCGGCGAGCATCTGGCCGGCCTGCGGATCGTCTTGCGCCATTTCGCGCAGCAGAAAGAGGTTGGACGGGGTCGGGAATTTGGGTGCCGAGCCAAAGCCACCCCACTCCTTGTCGAAGCGCCGGGCCAATCCGGCCAGGGACCTCTCAGCCGCCTCAGCCGAAGGTACCGTTTCACCAGGTTGGCCGCGATCTTCCAGGTACTTGCGAATCGCTTTGCTGAGTTCCTCAGCCTGGCTCTCGACATCGCTACGCCGGTTCTTCCAAGCGTCGCTCAACCCGAGGATCAGAGTGGGGAACCCGGGACGCCCGCCCTGATCGGTGGGCGGAAAGTAGGTGCCAGCGTAAAAAGGCTTGAGTTCGGGGGTGAGGAAGACCGAGTTAGGCCAGCCGCCGTGGCCGGTCAGCATCTGGGTTGCCGCCATGTAGATCTCGTCCAAGTCGGGCCGCTCCTCGCGGTCGACTTTGATGTTGATGAAGTTGCGGTTCATCAGCTCGGCGATCTCCGGATTGGAAAAGGACTGCCGCTCCATGACATGGCACCAGTAGCAGGTCGAATAGCCCACCGAGAGAAAGATCGGTTTGCCTTCCTTGCGGGCGCGCGCGAAGGCTTCCTCGCCCCACGGGTACCAATCGACGGGATTGAATTGATGAAGGAGCAGATAGGGGCTGCTCTCTTGCGCCAGGCGGTTCGGTTTGCCAGTGCCCCCGTGGTGACTGGTAGCCGGCTTGGCGGCGTTTGCCGAATTATCGGACATGGATCGCTCCTCGGCCGCCGACGAGGCGGGTCGTGATGGTGCCGGCTCTTGGGTCTGCGCGGGCTCGGCTGCGCAGCTCGTCGCCATAGATACTACAATCGATGTAAATATCAATGTTTTCAGCAAGATAACGGCTAGTCGACTCGCCGGATTGAAGGGTAATCGCTTCATGAAGTGGATGATACCAGCAGGTACTGTGCACGAGGCTCTCGTTCGGCAGGCCCGCGAAAGTGAAAAGCAATACAATCTACTCATCGCTATTTACAGACTTATCCGATATCGTCTACTGGCGACGCACCCGCGTCAAATGCTCTCAGCCTTCTTCCGAGCTTCGGCCTCCGGCGAGAAGTGAGAGTCCGATTTGTCCTGATTGGCATCGGCGCCACCAGGTCGCAACCCTCGAGGCTGCACAACTCCGCAGCCACTGACCAGGAGACAACCATGAAGAAAGTTCTTTCTGTAGCCGCCCTCCTCGCCCTCTCTCTTCTCTTGATCCAGCCGATGGCCAGTGCCTTCCCGGGCAATCCATTCAGTAACCCTCCGTACCCCCAGGACGACTGTGACGGTTTGCTCTCCCAACTTCAGATCTGCCTAGCCAACGCTACCAACAGCCTCAATCAAGCCCTCGCCAGCTGCGCGACTTTGCCTCAAGGAAGCCAGCAGCGACTCCAATGCGAGTACAACGCCTTCGGAGCCAACTTCTTCGCAAGAATGCAGTGCCAGGAAGACTACGAACTCAGCCTTGAAGGAACTAGCTGTTCATTCTAGCTTTCGAGTCGTGATCGACCTCGGCGCCTCGCTCAGGGTAGTTCCCTAAGTCACACGCGGGGGCATCGTCAACACTCGCTTGCCGATTCTCCCCCCCTTCCCTCCTCTGCCTTTCGCCGGTACGATGCGCTTCGGCTCCATCGCCGTTGCCCGACCTCTCATCGACCGAACCGCGAGGCCACCGATGCTTCATTTCAGGACCTTCCGTCGCCCTGGGACTCTGTTCCTCGGGATCTGTGTCCTCTCCTTCGCCTTTGCTCAGTCCACGGTCGCCGAGGACAATAAGGCCCAGACCCTCGCCGCCCAGGTGATGGAAGCCCTCGGCGGCGAAGAGGCCTGGCAGGCCACCCGGTTCATCCGCTTCAAGTTCGCCGGTTTCCGTACCCATCACTGGGACAAGCACGCGGGACGCCACCGGCTAGAGTTCACCGACCGCGATGGGCACCACCATGTAATCCTGCACAACGTCGTCAACCGCCAAGGCAAGGGCTGGCGAGACGGCACGATGCTCGCGGGCGACGAGCTGACCAAGGCGCTGGAATCCGCCCACGCCGCCTGGATCAACGACACCTACTGGCTGCTCATGCCCTACAAGCTGCGCGATCCCGGCGTCACCCTGACCTACGATGGCCAAGAAACGGTAGCTGGCGTCACCTACGACAAGCTCCACCTGAGCTTCGCGGGTGTCGGTCTCACGCCGGGCGACCAATACTGGGCCTACATCAACCCAGAGACTCACTTGATGGACCGCTGGGCCTACTCTCTGCAAAGTCATGAAGAGGGCCAGGAGCCCACCCAGTGGGACTGGACCGGCTGGCAACGCCACGGCGAGATCATGCTGGCCTCCGGTCGGAAGAATCCCGCCTCCGGCCGCGAATTGCCCCTGGCGGACATCGCCGTCTTGGAGTCCATCCCGGATTCCACGTTCGAGTCGCCCGACAGTGAGCCGATGAAAGAGGGCGAGCCATGAGCATCGAACCGGCAGTCCTCGCCGCCCTGTGGATCAAACCGGCCAAGCGTGCGCCGATGGAGTCAGCGCAAGCCGCCAAACTGATCGCTCAGCGGGGCATCGAGGGCGACGCCAATCTAGATCGGCCGCGGCAGATCACCATCATCGAAGCGGAGAAGTTCGAATTACTCAGCACCGAGCTCGACGCCCAGATCGAACCCATCTGGCGCCGGGCCAACCTGATGGTTCGCGGGCTACCGCTCACCGATACCAAGGGCCGGGTGCTGTGCATCGGCGGCGCCCGGCTCCGGGTCGCCGGAGTGACTCACGGCTGTGGCCGCATGGACGAAGCTTTCCAAGGGCTGCGCGCCGCGATGAAAGAGCACACCGCGGCCGGCATCTACGTCGATGTGCTCGAAGATGCCGAGATCCACGTCGGCAATGAGGTTCGCTGGGAGGAGCCGGGCTAGCTGGCGCCTTTCGTACTGCTGATACCGACACTGCGGATATGGACAGTGCGACTCTGAGGCCACTGGGTACCGAGTTTCTCCAGTAGCTCCGCCGACAGATGCTCCTCGGCCAAGCCGAAGAGCACCCTTTCCTCCTTGTCGAAGTGCTCCCGGGTCATCGCGATGAGCTGGGTCGCCAGCGGTTCGATCTCCTCAGCGGACGCCAGTGCCAGGCGGGCGAGGATCACTTCGATCTGTTCGTGATCGGCAAGCATCACGCCCAGTGGCCCCGAGCCCAGACCGAGGTGCGGTTCCAACTCCTTGAACAGCAGGTCCTCCTCCAACGCGGCATGGCTCTCCAAGGCCGAGGCCAACATAACTACCGCCAATCTCGTCTCGTCCGGGTTCTATTCCTGCTTCTTGCGCTCGATCTTGTCGAGCAACGCGTAGATCACAGCGTGCTCGCCGAGTAGTGCGGGGATGATGTTCATGGGTGGGGTTCTCCATGGGCTTCTAGCTGCGGATAGCAGCAGCTTGGTTAATCGGCGCGGACAGCGCAGTAAACCACAAAGCAGGTGGGCCGAGCGAGGCCACAGCCGATCGCGCCCACGAAGGGCCGGACAACTCTGTCTCGCGGCTTTCAGCAGCAGCCACCCCTCCACTGATTGCAGTACATTTTACTTGACATCAGTACTGGCCGTAAATATAGTACACGACCTAAGGAGGTAACCATGGCAACGCAACCCACTAGAGAGAACATCTTACAGGCGATCCAACAATACGGAGAGGACGGTCAGCACTTCCAGTCCCGAGAAATCAGAGAGCAGCTCCAGATCGGCTCCACAGACACGAACGCCGCAGCCGCGATTCACAACCTCATCAAGAGCCTGGAGCGTGACGGCATAATTGAGGAAGTACCTACCGGCCGAAAACGGAACAAGTTCTTCCGACTTTCAACCCCTCATTCTAAAGCAAACACGCCGACAGTGGAAGCACCAGCACTATTGCAGCGCGGGGCAAAGCCTGCTCCAGACCGGCTCACTCGGATGGAGCAGAGACTCGCCAGCCTCGACTCCAAGATGGACCAAGTCCTCGAAGCTCTCGGCCTTAAGCAGCCCCAAAGGAGAATCTGATGCCGAAACTTACAAACTCATTCCAACCAACCCCGCAGCGCGTAGACAAGGTAATTATAGGGAGGGACAGGAAGGTAGTCGGTACTATACGACTCACTCCAGTGGCGCTCAAATGGAAAGGGGCGGGGGACGAGATATTTCACTCCATCCCATTGCATAAGTTCGTTGCATGGATAGAAGCGCCCGCCACGAAGGCTAACCGGGTCGGTTACTAGGCTGGAAGTTCACCGTTCACGGGCAGGTGCGGCCACCAATGGTAGCGACCATCCTGCCGGCTAGCCCTTGACTGAAGTTAACTCAGGAGTTAAAGTGCGTCTAACACGAATCGGCAGGCCGCCCGAAGAGGCTGTCTGGCATGTCCTGGCGGTAGCCGACTCGCAAGGGCGTACCGTGCGGGACGAGCTACTCAGGGCTGACCCGGCCGACCCCGACGCACAGGCCATGCTGGCCATCCTTGAACGGCATATCTCAGATCATGGCCCGGATACCCGCAACAAGAACAAATGCAAGCCACTGGGAAAGGACATCTTCGAGTTTCGACGAGGAGCAATCAGGGTTCTCTGGTTCTATGCTCCCCGCGTTCGTCGACTCATAATCTGTACACACCGCTTCTACAAGCAGAGCCAGAAGACCCCGAAGCGCGAAATCGAAAGGGCAGTTGAATACCGCGCCCGTTACTTGGTGGCAGAATCCTCGGGCGCCCTATTGCTACCAGGAGACGAACCCAGATGAACCCAGAAGAGAATCGGTCAACAGAATACTGGATGGCCTTGTCCCGGATGGGCTTCGAAGATGATCTACACCGGCTCATGGAAGAGCAAGAGATGTCCCGGTCAGCCCTCGCAACCGCGATTGAAGCAACGCCGCCGTACATCAGCAAGTTGCTCAACGGAAACGGTGGTAATTTCACCCTGCGCACGCTAGTGAAGCTTGCGCGCGCGCTCAAAGCTCTGGTGGAAATCCGCTTGATCGCCGACGGCCGAGAGGTCGTGCGCGTGATGACCATCGAAGAGGCCCGCGAACTGGACGATCGGCACGAGGAGGCCCTTGGGAACCGGAACTATGAAGAAGTCTTAGCTCCAGTCGTTCAATTTCCAGGCACGGCAATCTCCGCGAGCCCACCGATCAATGTTGCGAGCGATGTCGGGGTGGCGCGTGGCTGAGATCCGCTGGGCAATCTTCTGTCATAGAGCGAGCATCGACAAGCTGTCAAACGTCATGAGCTTGCTTGAAATTGCCGACGAATTGAGCATTCAGACCATCCCAGAGGTCCAGGAGGCAGACAACCCAGCTTTGCTTCTTGATCACCAACTCGTATCAACCTGGGATCGGAGTCAGCGTGGCAAGCAGGAGAAGTTCCTAGTTTCGGTGACGGTCACAACACCCGACGGTGAGACGCATGACCCCTTCGTACAGGTTCAAGGGGATCTTGAAGAAAACGTCCGAACACGGCTAGTGATCCAGATCCAATCCATCCCGTTTAGAGGCTCGGGGACCTACTGGTTCAATCTCCGGTACCATCCAACACCAGACGATGAGGGATCGATCGTGACCCGCGTTCCACTCGATCTGAAGCTTGAGAGCCCAGGTCCATCTTCTCCCAACAAGCTCTAGTCCACCTCACCCAAGACCTCAGCCTCGAAGACCGAGAGCCGCAACCCTCTCAGCCCCAAAGGTTTACTTCCTCCGCATGGCTCTGAAAAACGGGGGGAATTCCGCCTCAATGAGCCTCTTTCGGCCACTCCTTCATGTGGTGGAAGAACAGCGCCTTGAAGAGACGGGCCGTGGGGGCGGGGTCACCGAGCATTGCCGCCCGCGCCGCCGCGGCATAGGCCGCCTGGGCAGGCCGTGGCCGCAAGCGGACGAAGGGCGCGAGCCGATAGCGCAGGGCGATGAAGTTGGCCCACAAGCGGGCGGTTCGCCCAGTGCCGTTGGCGAACGGATGGATCCGCACCCACTCGGCGTGAACCCAGCCACAAAGACGAAGAACGGCGTCGAGCGTCTCCTCGTCGG
>QIHU01000432.1 GCA_003231035.1 Acidobacteriota bacterium | reverse complement strand
ACGGAGCCCCAGAACAGCGAGGCTTCCATTCTGACAGGGAGTCAAAGGGGTGCCCCGTTGCCCTGATCCAGCGACGCTCTCCTGAAGTGTCTGGAACCTAGGCTGCCTAGGCTAGGCAGGACGGCTCGGCTCGGCGAGCCTTGTGCCAACGTACGCTCAGTGCCATGCTGGTTGCCATGGCACCCATCCACACAAGCCGCTTGATCTTGCGACCGCTGGTACTCGACGATCTCGACGATCTCCACAAGCTCTTCGCCAACTTGGACGTCATGCGCTACATCATTGGCCGCCCCAGGACACCCAAGGAGAGCGCCGCCAAGCTCAACACCGCCATCCAACAGCATGAGGAGTTCGGTTTTGGCCTCTGCGCCGCGATCTGGCGCGCGACCGGCGAGCTAATCGGCCGCTGCGGTTGGGAACCCCGCGAAGAGGGAACCGAAGGGGAGTTGGCCTGGATGTTCGCCCCAGCCTGGTGGGGCCGCGGACTGGGTCTGGAGGTTGGCCGGGCGCTGATCGACTCCAGCTTCCGTGAACTCAACCTACAGCGAGTCTACGCCCGCGCCGACCCTCACAACACGGCCTCGATCGCCATCATGAAGCGGCTTGAGATGGTGCTGGTTGCGGAAAACAACAAGGAAGCCGAGTACGAACTCCGCGCCGACGCGCCACGCCGACGCTGCTCTAGCGGATCCTAGCTCCACTCTTCCGTAATGTCTGCTCCCCCCACCGGGGCAACCTGGTAGCATCTAGCGATCATGCTCCAGGCACCAACCCACAGCCGAGA
Organism: Acidobacteriota bacterium; assembly: GCA_003231035.1. Classification (GTDB taxonomy): domain Bacteria; phylum Acidobacteriota; class Thermoanaerobaculia; order Multivoradales; family SZUA-115; genus SZUA-115. The sequence continues at coordinate 14,492 of QIHU01000432.1, read as the reverse complement.
AGAGGAAGCACCGCTAGCTAAGGCGCGCTGGTTCCAGTCGTTGCCGCTTAGCGAGCGCATGGAGATGCTCTGCTCCTTTACCGACCTCATCCTCGAGGCCAACCCGGAGATCGCAAACAAGAGGCATGCTCAACCGGTTACAGGCCGTATTCGCATCGTTTCAAGACCGTAGGGTCAAATACATCGTTATCGGTGGCATCGCCGTGGTTCTGCACGGCGTCCCCCGCGCCACCTTTGATCTCGACATCTTGATCGAGCCTACCACCGACAACGCCCGTCGGTTGCTCGATGCGCTCGTCGATGCAGGGCTCGCGACCGCCGAACTCGTCACCGTTGACGAGCTACTAGCCCACGAGATCACCATCTTCAAGGATCGCGTTCGTATCGACGTGCAAACCTCAACTCCCGGACTCGATTTCCAGCAAGCCTGGAAACATCGGGAGACGATGCGGTATCAAAACCAGCAGTTCTTAGTAGTTTCCCGCAAGGACCTCATCGCTTCCAAGCGCGCGGCCGGGCGGAGCGTCGACCTCGAAGACGTTCGGTCCTTGGAGGCAAGTACTCCTTCCACACTTGAATAGCCTGTACAGGCTCCTGAGAACCAGCTTCTAACACCCAACCACCGCTGCAAAGGCCCCCGGGAACACCTGCTCCGCTACCGCATCGGCGACGGGCTCGATCCTGGCGGTTCTTCCGGAGCACCCGGCACTCAGTCTGGATCATTGCTGCCTGTCTTTCTGTAAGAAGGCCACAACCTCCTGATGCCCGGCCTCTTGTGCGTAGTCCAAAGGGGTCGACCCGTCGCGGTCTAGATTGCTTAAAGCACCGTAGTGACTCAAGAGACAGACCACCTCCAGGTGCCCCCTACTGGCAGCTACATGGAGGGCGTTGTACCCTGCGTGCCCGTCGTTCAAGCGAACTCCCGCAGCGATCAACTCCCTGACGATCTCTAAGTGGCCACGGCTAGCCGCGTCGAAGATGGGAGGACCGTCGTTCGAGCGCCTCCAATCGTTCGGGTCCACTCTTCGAAACAGAAAAAAACGCTTCGTCAAAAGGTATTTCACCCTTGCCAAATCGTTCTGCTCAATAGCCTCTTCGAAGGACTTGTCTCCGCCCACAATCGCACCTCCCTTGGTTAGATTGGTCAAGAAGCCCAATTCGCCCTACTCTCCCGATGCTTTTGGTAGCCAGCCTCGGAGGGCTGCAGCTACGTGGCCATCACCTCCGCAGGCTATCTGTATAGGTCCTTGACAATACGCTTGACAATATTGCTTGCTACACGCTCCGGGCTTGAGACTACGTTGTTCGGTCTGCCCGTACCCACACCGTGTGCAAGGATTCCGCCTTGATCATTGAGAACCAGCAGTTCGACCTTCGCCTGCGAACTCTCTTTTCCCGCGAAACCATCCCCTTTCATGGCAAAAGGAACTTTCAGCTCAAAAAGGCCGGACAACTCCAGAGCTTCGATCAGCTCGGAACGGTGTTCATCGGAGTACTTGGTGGCTCCCATCCCGAGGAGACGCTCGCGAACCACTCGATCAGGTACGATTCGAAGGCCAGGTATCAACGCACGGACCTCCTCGATCACACGCCGCTGGATGGCGGTACAGTCCACTGCCTGGTGGCATTCAGAAGTCACCACGGCCACTCGAACCAGCTCCGTGTCCGTGAAGCTAGGCGTCTTGGTCACGGTTACCTTGAAGTCGGCAAACACTGGACTCGTGCCCAGCTGAGCCAAGACCAGCACCATCAAAGCAGAACTCCAGAACTTCATGATTCCTCCAGCTGGCTGATCTCAGCCTCGCTTCTTGCCCTAGCCTGCGCGGTTCTGGTCGGGCTGTACTCCCGCTCGATCTTTGGAAACTCAACCACCGCCGCGAAAGCCCCCGGGAACACCTGCTCCGCCACCGCACCGGCGACCGGTTCGCGCCACCGCACCGGCGACCGGTTCGATCCTGGCGGCACAGACCTTGTACTCGCCCGTACCGGTGACGGCGTCGCCAGCGTCAGTGGTCAGGTAGTTGGTTCGCGCCTCGGGGAAGTGGAAGGGCATCCAGATGGCGCCGCGGCGCACTTGCCGGCTGACCATCGCTCGGCAGCGCACTCGACCTCGGCGGCTGACGACGTCGACCAGTTGGCCGTCTTCGATGCCCAACCGACCGGCATCGCGCCGATGCACCTCCACGAAACACTCCGGTTGTTTGCTCGTCAGCCCTTCGGAGCGGCGCGTTTGGGTGGCCACGTTGTAGTGATAGAGGGTGCGCCCGGTGGAGAGAACGAGCGGATACTCGGCGTCCTCGCACTCGAACGGCGGCCGGAACTCGACCGCCTTGAAGAGCCCCTTGCCGCGCAGCACCCCGCCCTTATGCAAGAACTCAGTGCTCGGCGCTTCGGGGGTCTCGACCGGCCACTGAAGACCGCCCTCGTGCTCGATGCGCTGGTGCGAGATGCCGGCGAATTTGGGGGTTAGCGAGGCGATCTCGTCGTAGATCTCGGCCGGGCTCTGGTAGTCCGGCTGTTCTAGCCCCGCCCGCTTCATCACTTCAAGGATGATCCGCCAGTCGGCCCGCGCCTCGCCCGGCGGCTCGACCGCTTGGCGCACCTTCTGCACTCGGCGATCCGAGTTGGTGAAGACGCCGTCTTTCTCGGCAAAGCACGAAGCGGGCAACACCACATCGGCGAAGCGGCAGCTCTCATTGAAGAAAATATCCTGGACGACGACGAAGTCCAACTCGTTCATCGCCGTCTCAACCCGGCTTACGTTGGGCTCCGAAATGACGATGTCCTCGCCCATCAAGTAGAGACCGCGCAGCCGGCCGTCGCTCATCGCCTTCATCATCTGGTTGAGGTTGAGGCCGGGAGTGTCGCTCTGTGGAACATTCCAACCAGCGGCGAACTTGGCCCGCACCTGAGGATCCTCGGCCCGCTGGTAGCCGGGATAGAAATCCGGCGTCGCCCCGGCGTCGTTGGCGCCCTGGACGTTGTTCTGGCCCCGCAACGGGTTCATCCCCGCTGAGCGAATGCCCAGGTGGCCGGTCATCATGACCAGGTTGGAGAGGGCGTAGACGTTGTCCGTGCCAGTGGTGTGCTCGGTGATCCCTAGGGTGTAGTAAATCCCCGCCTTCTCGGTGGTGGCGTAGGCCCGGGCAACCTCGCGGATCATCTCGGCCGGGACCCCGGTGACCTTCTCCGCCTCCTCAGGGGTGTAGCGGGCCACGGTCTCGCGCACCGCCTCGAACCCTTCGGTGTTGGCCTCGATCCACTCGCTGGCTTCCAGCCCTTCGTCGAGGATGACGTGGGCCATGGCGTTGAGCAACCAGACATCGGTGCCCGATTTGAGTTGCATGTGCCAGTCGGCGATCTCGGTCATCCAGATGGCGCGCGGGTCGCCCACCGCCAGGCGAGCACCCCGCCGCACCGCCCGTTTCATCTCCATGGCGATGATCGGATGGGCCTCGCTGGTGTTCGAACCGATGACGAATAAGAAGTCCGCGTCACGAATCTCCGGGATCGAGTTGGTCATCGCCCCGGCTCCGAACGTGGTCACCAGACCGGCGACCGTGGGAGCGTGTCACGTGGCCGCGCATTGATGGATGTTGTGGGTTCGGTAGGCGGCACGCGCCATCTTCTGGAAAAGGTAGTTCTCCTCCACCGTGCAGCGGCTGGAGCTGATGAAGGCCAAGGCGTCGGCACCGTGACGCTGGGCGACACCACCCAGCCCTTCGGCGACCCGCTCCAGCGCCTCGTCCCAGCTCGCCTCATGGAGCGCTCCATCTTCGCCGCGCACCAGCGGCACGGCGAGCCGATCTTCGTGGTGAATGAAGTCGTTGGCAAAACGGCCCTTGACGCACAGGTTGCCGTCGTTGACCGTCGTACCCGGCGGCGGGCTGGTCACCTTGACCACCCGGTTGGCCTCGCGGTCCACGTTGAGGTCCAGCTGGCAGCCGACGCCACAGAAGTTGCAGGTGGTGCGCACTTTCTCTAGCTCGTGCTCCGCCTTGCCATAGGCAAGAGCCTGTTTCTCGCTCATCGCACCGGTCGGGCAGACGTCGATGCAACCGCCGCACAGCTCACAGGTGGTGTCGGTCAGCGAGCGGCCGTCGGCGGTGGCGATGGTCGTCTCAGGACCTCGCATGGCCAGGGTGATGGCGCTGACCGCCTCCACCTGATCGCAATAGCGGGTGCACAGCGAGCAGGCGATGCAGCGATCGGCCCGGAAGCTGATGAAAGGATTGGTGTCGTCGGGACGGCCCTGGCGCGGCGAGTCGACGTGGGTCCACCGACCGGCGGTGCCAAACTCCTCGGCCAGCTGGTGGACCCGCGAAGGGTTGTTGTCCTCGGCCTGCTCACGATCTTCGACGATGTCGGCCAAGTGCAGCGAGAGGATAAACCGCCGGTTGCGCGCCACCTTGGCGCTCTGCGTGCGCACCACCATCCCGGGCCCCGTTTGGGTGTGACAGGCCGGCTGCATCAGCCGCGCTCCGTCCACCTCCACTAGACAAACACGGCAAGCGCCGGCCGGCGTCAAGCGGTCGTCATGGCAAAGGGTAGGTATCTCGATTTCCGCCCGCCGGGCAGCCTGGAGTATGGTCTCCCCGGCCTCGAAGTGCAGCTCGTTGCCGTCGATCACCACAAACTTGCTCTCAGCCATCACACGCTCCTCGTTACTTCGGACTCGCTCTCAAGGCCGAACTCGGCCGGGAAATACTTCATTGCGCTGGTCAGCGGCCACGAAGCCGCCTGCCCCAAGCCGCAGATGCTCGCTTCGCTCATCCCCCAGGATACCTCCATCACGTCGGCCAGCACACTCGGGTCACGGCCGCCCGCTTCATCGCCAGAGGCCAAGTAGCGTTCCAGCGCCTGGCGCAAGATCTGCGTTCCGATCCTACACGGAGCGCACTGGCCACAGGACTCGTCCTCGAAGAAGACGGCCTGGATCAAGGCCGCTTCGACCATGTCCACCGTCTCGTTGAGCACCACCACCCCGGCCGAGCCCAGCATCGAGCCGGCCGCCGCCAGGGACTTAAACCCGAGTTCCACATCGAGCTGGTCCGCCGGCAGGAAGCCGCTCGACGCGCCGCCTGGCGAGAAAGCCTTGACGGTACCGACCGGCCCACCAGCCATCTCTAACAACTCCCGCATGGTGATTCCCAAAGGCGCCTCGTAGACGCCCGGGCGGTGCACATGGCCGGAAACGCAGTACAGCTTCGGCCCCGGCTCGGTGCGCCCGGCCGCCTTGAACCACTCACCGCCCCGCCGCAGGATGGCCGGTATGCAACTGATCGTTTCCACATTCTGGATCAAGGTCGGCTTGCCGCGGAAGCCCACCTCGACGGGGAAGGGCGGCTTCATTCGCGGCATTCCGCGCTTGCCTTCGAGAGCTTCGAGGAGCGCCGTCTCCTCGCCGCAAATGTAGGCCCCGTGGCCATCGACGAAGTGCCAGCGCAGCCCCTCGCCCAGGTCACCCCGCTCGCGCGCCGCCGCCAGCGCCGCTTCGAGCGCATCGCGAGCACGACCGAACTCGCCGCGCACGTAGAGGTAGATATCCTCGGCGCCCAAGGTGATTGCCGCGATCGCCAGCCCCTCGATCACCAAGTGGGGCCGGCGCAGCATGACTTCCCGATCCTTGAAGGTACCCGGCTCGCCCTCGTCGGCATTGAGTACCACGTAGCGCTCCGTCACCGCTTGAGCGCGCACCGCGTTCCACTTGATGAAGGCCGGAAAACCGGCGCCGCCACGCCCTTGAAGCCCCGCCTGTTCCAGTTGCTCGCAGACCCAATCCGCCCCCTTTTCACGGACTAGCGCCAGCGCCGCGTACTCGCCCGCGTCGCTACCCGCCAGATCAATCGCCAGATTGTCACCGGTCGGCGCACAGCCACCGGGTGCGATCGGCTCCTCGTCTTCACGATCCCACAGCGCCGGCGCCAGATCGCAGCGCCCCAAGCAAGAGCTAAAAGCGGCCGTGGAACCAGTGGCCTGGCACTCGGCCATCAGGCCGTCACTACCGGCAATCTTGCACGACAGCCCCTGGCAAACCCGCACTTGAACGTCTGGCTGCGACAGCAGGTGGTAGAAGGTCGAAACGCCATAGACGTCCGCTTCCGGCACTCCCGTTGCCCGCTGCACCTGTCCCGCCACCCCCGGCTTCAAGCCACCGGCGTGCTCCAGCTGAACCAGGACCTCTTCGCGGCGTGCGTCTTTGGGCTGCATGATGGCTAAGTATAGAACCACGGGGGCCGCACCGGTGAATGCAAAGCGGAGCGACGGCGCTCTCGGGAGCAGCCAGAATGGTCGAGGGGAGAACTTTCCGCGGTAGAATCTCCTTCACTGCTCACGAAAGGATTCACTATTCATGGAAGCGCTGGCTATCTTCTTCGCCTTGCTATTCCTCGGATTCGTCGTACTGGGACCGGCGGGCGCCGCCTTCGTCTTCTTCAAGACCCGCAAGCGGCTCAACGAAACCGAGCTGCGTTTGGCGGCCATCGAGGCCGAGGTTCGCCAGCTTCGCATGCAGGGTGAGCGGTCCCAGACCACGCTTCACGCCGAGGATTCGCAAGACCAGCCAGCGGCACCGACCCCCGCAGCGGAGGAGTTGCCCGCGGCCAGGCCGGTGGAGACCGTCACACCTCCGGTTACAGCGAAAGCCGCCACGCCGTCGCCCCCCTCCTCCGACGAGCAGCGGGCACCGGACCCCGCTGCCTCCGTTCCTCCGGCGCCCCCGGCAAGACCACCGCGCCCCAAGATCGAGATCGACTGGGAACGCTGGGTCGGGGTTCGGGGTGCCGCGGTTCTCGGCGGTATCGTCCTCGCCCTCGCCGCCTTTCTCTTCCTCAAGTACTCGTTCGATCATGGCCTGATCCCGCCGATCGTCCGGGTCGCGATCACCGTCGCCGCCGGCCTCGCTGCCCTGGTCGGGTCCGAAACCCTACGCAAACGGGGCTACGAGACGCTCTCCAATTCGCTCGCCGGCACCAGTGTGGTGCTGTTCTACGCCGCTTCCTGGGCCGCTCATACCCTCTACGATTTAGTTTCAGCCCCCGTCACTTGGGGATTCATGATTCTGGTGACGATCGTTTGCGGCCTCCTCTCTTGGCGCCGGCACTCGCTTCTCGTCGCGCTGCTGGGCCTGGTTGGAGGATTTGTCACGCCGTTTCTCTTGTCGACCGGCGAGAACCGCCCCTTCGGCCTCTTCGCCTACATTCTGTTGCTCGATGTGGGGTTGATCCTGCTGGCTCGCGGCCGGCGATGGCCGATTCTCGGTGTGCTCAGCCTCGCCGCGACGACCCTGTACCAAGCGGTCTGGGTTGCGAAGGGGATGGAACCCAATCAACTGACCATCGCCTTAGTGGTCGTCGCTCTCTTCGCCATCCTCTTCGCGTTGGCGCGGCGAGGAGACGCCGGCAAGGCAGGCGGCAAGGTCTGGAACCCGACGCAAGCGGCCAGTGTTCTACTGGCATTCCTCTTCGCCTTCTACTTCGCGACCCGTGCCCATGTCGCGGGTGGACTCGGCGTCCACCTGGCGCCGATCGCTGGCCTCCTCGTCGTCCTCTCCCTCCTCGCTCTCACCTTGACGCGGAGCCTCGGCATCCCGCTTCTTGCCCGCGCCGCGGCCGTGGTCAATGTCGCCGTCCTGTGGGTTTGGTGCTCTCGCGCCGCCTTCGACAACCGGCTGGCGTGGGAAGCCGCGGCGATCGGCGTGGCCGTCGCCCTGACTTTCCAGCTCTTCCACTACTTCGCGCTGCGCCGCGATGGCAAGGCGAATCTCTCCAGGGCCCCGGACGGCTGGCCACCGCTCATCGCCACGGTGGGACCGTTCGTCGTCTTGCTCCTGGCTCAAATCGGCTCCGCGACTTCACTGTGGCCGTGGCTCACGGGCTGGACCACCCTCGCCGCAATCCTCGTCACCTCGAAAAGCGACCCACAGAACGCATCGGTGGGTGAAATCAAGATCACCCTCCATCCCCAGCTACTCGCCGCGGTGGGGCTGTCGTCAGGCTTCTTCCTTTTCCTTTCCGAGAATGTCCACCTCCCCCACTTCCCGCCGATGGGACTCTTCTTCGGCCTCGCCTTCGCCAGCGCCATCGCCTTCCAGATCCTCGCCCTCGTCCGGCGGCAAAAGGCCAACGGCAGGTGGGCTGAGGTGGCGGCCGCGACGAGTGCCTTCATTCTCCTTGCCGCTACCGGCCTCTGCGCCCACGAGCAAATTCCACCGACGCTCGTTTTTGGCGTCACTCTCGGCCTGGGAGCCCTGCTTTCTCTCTCCTCCATGCGCATGCCATCCGGCAAGCTGCTCCTCGCCACGATGGTGGCCGTCGCGGGGTCTCACCTGATCTGGACGAGCGCGGTTTTCTCCGGCCAACCTCGAGAGGCCCTGGTCGGGATCCTCGGCTGCGCGGTGGGGGTTCTGTGGTTTACCGCCTGGCCGTTCCTGGCGGCCGACAAGCTCCAAGACCATCGCTGGGCCCTCTACTCTTCGGCCCTTGCAGCGCCGGCCTGGTTTTTTCCGCTGCGCCAGCTCTGGGTGGAGCAGTTCGGACCCGCGGCGATCGGAGCCTTGCCGATTCTTCTGGGTGTCATCAGCCTGGGTGCGGCGGTTCAGGCTCGACGCCGCTGGCCAGCGAGCGACCCCCAACGCCAGCGCGGCCTGGTCTGGTTTCTCGCCGTCGCCCTGGGATTCGTCAGCCTGGCAATTCCGCTGCAGCTGGAAAAGGAGTGGATCACCATCGGTTGGGCGCTACTCGGCTTCGCCTTCCTCGCCCTTTGGCGCCGCCTCGACCACGCCGGGCTCAAGTACTTCGCATTGGCTCTTCTGGCGGTCACCACCGTTCGCCTGGTCGGCAACGTGGAGGTGCTCATCTATCATCCGCGCTCCGGCTTGCCCGTGGTCAACTGGTTGATGTACACCTACCTGGTTCCCGCGGCGGCCCTCCTTGGTTCGGCGATGCGGCTCGACCCGGTCGAGGTCGCTCGGCAACGCGGCTGGGAGAAAGAGCTGTACCAAGGGGGGCGCGCCTGGGGTGCCATCGGCTGCGCGGCGGCCGCCATCCTAGTGATCTTCGTCTGGGTCAACTTGACCATCTTCGATTTCTTCTCGACCGGTTCTCAGATCCAGCTCCAGTTTGGCTACGGGCACCACATGGCGCGCGACCTGACGCTGTCGCTAGCCTGGGCCTTGTTCGCTCTCGGCCTCTTGGCGCTCGGCATGGTGCGCAAGAGTTCAAGCCTGCGCTGGATCAGCCTCGGCTTCTTGATCCTGACCATCGCCAAGGCATTTCTGTACGACCTGGGTGAGCTGGAGGATCTCTACCGGGTCGCCTCGCTCGCCGGTCTCGCGCTTTCGCTAATCGTGGTGTCACTGGCCTACCAACGCTTCGTATTCGGGCCGAATCGCCAGGCTGAAGACAATCGCCAGGCTGAAGATAATCGCCAGGCTGAAGATAAGGGAGAATCTTGATGTCTCGTTCCCACCTCGCGCCCTGCTGCTTGGCCCTAATCGTGGCGCTCATCTCTGGAACGCCGCCCCTTGCCGCCGATCCGCCAGCGCTCGAGAGCCTCTTCCCCCAGCGAATGGCGCTGAGCACCCAAGGTGATCGCCTCGCCCGCACCCACCTGCCCCCCGAGGTCGTCGCGGCATGCCGTGGAGACCTCTCGGATCTGCGGCTACTCGACAGCCGAGGCCAAGAAGTGCCCTACATCATCGACAGCGGCGCCGCGCTCGAATCGGTGATCGCCAAACGCGCCACCGTTGCGCTGACTCTGGAGTCGGTGGAACGCTCACCCCGCCTCCGGCGAGAGAGCTACCTGCTGCGCCGTACGGATGAAACTGAAGATGAAGGACAAGAAGAGCTGGGCCTGCTAGAGCGGAAGCAAGAGCAAGAGCAAGGGCAAGAGCACCAGAGCTCGCTTCCCAGCCCTCCTGGCGGCCACTGGGATCTAGTACTCACCGTCCGCAACCGTGAGTTCGTGCGCAAGATTCGAGTCGAGACCGAAGCGGGAGAGGTGCTGGCCTCGGGTTCCCTCTTTCGCCTCGCCAACCCGCTGCGCCAACGGCTGAGGATCGCGCTGACCGCCTTCGATTCTCCAACTTTGCGAGTCCACATCGAAGGCAGAGGTAAGGGCTACCTCGAACCCATCTTCAAGCTCGAAAGCTCAGCCGACATTGTCGATGCGAGGAGCAACGAGTTCAGCCTGACGGTGCTTTCAACCCGAACCGTGGAGCAGCACACCATCGTCGAACTCGACCGACCGCCGGGGCTGATTCCCGACCGGTTGCGGCTTTCGACCTCGACCGCGGCCTTCAGTCGCCCTTTTGAAGTGTGGGACGAAGGGGCGGGGGCGCGCGCCCAGCCGCTGGCCCAGCAAGCCCTCTTTCGCCTGCCCTCCCAGGACACGATCGAAGAGACCGAACTCACCCTGCGGCGGGCCCGCGGTGACCGCCTGCGGGTGGTGATCGAAAATGGCGACAGCCCACCGCTAGTCGGGCTCGCCTTCACCGCCATTCTGCGCCAGCCGGCGATCCTCTTCGTTCTCCCGGCACAGCCGGCAGGCTCGGCAACCGCGACGCTCTACTACGGTGGCGGCCGCGCCCACCGACCGCGCTACGACGTTGCCGCCCTGCTGCCAGCCCTACCCGCCTCCGAGCTGCGGGGCGAGCTAGCGCAACAAATGTACGACCCGGCCAACCTTGCCACGGTGCAGTGGAGCGCCGCCGAGCCCAACCCACGCTTCGACCCCTCCCCGGCGCTCGCCTTCGCCATGCGCGCCGGTCGCCAGCTCGACCCCACCCGTTTCACCCACCAGAGGCCGCTCACCGCTCACGCCTCGCCCGACGGCCTCATCCGCCACCAGCTCGGGGTCGACACTCTCGCCTTGGCTCGAGCGGACCAGGGCGACATCCGAATCGTCGATGCCGAATCACGCCAGTGGCCCTACCTGATTGAGCACGAGATGGGCTTTGAAACCCTTGTACTGCCGGTCGAGGAGCATGAAATCGAAGGCAGTGAGTCGATCTATACCCTCACCCTGCCGGCCTCCCCCATGGTCATCGATGAGATCGTGATCGATCCACCGGTTTCCTTCTTCGAGCGTACCTTTCGTCTCGAAGGCGGCGACCCTAACGACTCGGGAAACTGGCTGGGGCTCGCCAGCGGCCCTCTCAGACGCCGCCAGGGCGACCGGCGCAAAGTACACATCCCAACCAACGGCGGCCTCGTCACCGCGCTGCGCTTGGTCGTCCAAGACAACCAAGACGGGCCGCTCGACCTCGGCTCGGTGGAACTACGCCACGCCGCCACCGAACTCTTCTTCACCGCGCCGGCGGGTGACTACACCTTGCTCGTCGGCAACCCGGAAGCCGAGGCTCCGCGCTACGAACTGGCGGCGGTGCGCAATGTCGTCCTCGCCGTAGACGCCGTTGAAGCCACCACCGGCCCACTGGGTGAGAACCCCTCCTACTCAACCTTGGTCGGCATCTCCACCCGCAAAGGGCTGCAACAGGTAGCGCTGTGGGGAGTTCTGGGCTTGGCGGTCGTCGTCCTCGGCTGGTTCACCTTCCGCCTCACCGGCCAGCAGACGGAAAGCGGAGGGTAGCTGAGCGCCAGCCAGCGCTCCAGCTTGCCCCCGCTGCCACCACCGACCGGCGAAGAGTGTCCTACACTCCCGTTCCAAGACTGCCCGATGACTTCCGTGCGCTGCAAACACATCGCAATCTAGGTAACCGCTACCCAGTCGACTCGTACCCACGCACTGCTAGGGGGCTTGCACGATCCCGGTGCCGACATCTTCGTGCCTGAAGCCTGCCTTCAGCGGCCCAGTTTCCGCGCGGCCCACGAGCTGTGCCGTCAAGGCATCGCTATCTACATTTCCATTGGCATTAATGAGCTTCTCAGCCCATAACGCCGCGATCCCCGCGGCATGCGGTGTCGCCATGCTGGTACCGTCCATGGAGATAAGACCGCCGCCGAGGTTGGCGGAAACCACATCGACACCGGGGGCCGTAACGGCTACGCCGGTGTTCGAAAAATAGGGGACCGACAAGCCTCCGTTGCCTTTCTGTAGTGCCCCCACCGCGATGATGTCGATCCCGGCGGCCGGTGGCTCGACAGCTATCGTGAACTGTGGCCGTTTGCTCTGATTGCCCGAAGCTCCTACAAGTACCGTGCCTTGCCCTAAGGGGCCTTGGGCTCGCACCGTTCGAGCCAACGCGTTGAAGAGATTGATGTTGTCGCGGTAGCCGGTCAGCGCCATCGAAGTTGCCGCTTCGAGGTGAATGCCCTGGTCCACCAAACTCTTGACAAACCCCGGAAAGTCCATTCCCAGGGACATCGAAATGACGTGGGCGCCCTCGGCCACCGCCCACTGAATCGCCTTGGCGATCTTTCCAGACGTGCCTCCGCCCGTTCCCAACACCTTGCCGACTAGAGCCTTCTCAATGCCACGGGCCACTCCAATACGCTGACCGCCAATATCTTGGCCGAAGATCGTCCCCGCGCAGTGAGTTCCGTGACCATCTAGGTCATCGTCCACTTCGGAGGTGAAATTCTTGCGTTGGAGGGTAATCCCGTGGAACGCCGCATGGTTGGGGTCGATGCCAGTATCGAGAACCGCCACCGTGACCCCCTTGCCCTCATAGGCCGACTGCCCGGCGTTGACAGCATCGACTCCCCAACTTGTAGTCGCGGCGGCCGGTTGCGCGGGCTGGCTATTCGTCGGTTTGATCAGATTCATCGGCATCAACGGCGCAATCGCCTTGGTGCGTGGGTTCCGCTTGATATCACTGTGCTCAGCCTCGCTGAGGGAGTGCTCTTCGAGCACCGCGCCCTCCATACCGGGATCGTAGTCCGAGGACTTGAAAATGTAGCCATAGGGCGCGGCGGGCGGAATTGGAAGTGTACTGCGCAGGACTACGAAATCTTGCTGACTCATCTATTTCTCCTTCCAGGTCATGACACCGTAAGTTCAGTTCCGAGACTAGAGCCGTCGCTGCAACTGATCGAGCATTCGAAAGGCGCTGTCTGCCGGATTCGCGGGCTGGCTTGCCACCCCACTGGCCTTGGCACCCAGGGCGGCTGGGGGTCCCGCAGATTGAGGCTCAAGCATCTCGGTGGCATGGGCGAGCGTCACCTTGGCATCCACTAGCTTGCCTTCGGCGATCCGCTGGCTCTCGACCGCGGCGCTCGCCACTGTCGCGCTCTTCTCGCTCTGACTACGCTCCTTGGCAGCAGCGTCCTCGGCGCTCTCGGCTCGCCGCTCGGCAGGGCTTCGCCCAAAGTAGTAGCCCATCACCACGCCGAGCAGCGACAGGCCATGCGTCATCACTTCCTTTTTCTCAGCGGAGAGTGTCGTTTCACTGAAGGCCTCGCTGAGCATCCACAGGGACACCGCGGCAACGGAAATGGCGATGATCGTCGTCGTCCCCTCCTTGAGCAAGCCCATGCCAGCGGTCGCAAGCCGCCGCAATTGAGGCCCCACTCCACCTTTGCTCTCATTGCCCTGCTTTGGGCCGAAGCCGGTAGATCCCGGCGCGTCGAACTGCCCTGTACTCAATCCCTGATCGTTCATCTGAACCTCCTATTGTTTCTGCCGCCACTCGAGCAATCTTGCGAACACATCCGAATTAATGCGGACGCCGCGGTTGACCTGTGGGCTGCCTCCAATGTGGATCCCCAGCTGGCTCCCGGAACCCTATGCCCAGATTGCACCGTGTACTCCTTGTCGGCGGACACCCGGAAGGTGCTGCCATACTCCTTCAAAACAAGACGCGAGCATCAGTGCGCCGCCTCCATATCGTCTTGGACGGACACCGGATCTCGTTTCCCCGGAAATTCGAGCCACAGCTGGAAGCAGGCCGAGATCAGTCCGCGCGAAGGCCCACACCGGTCGCTCGACTAGCGAGACGGTCAGCACCTTCCCTCAACTTCCTTCGGATTGGCTGGTGCGAGATAGACTCTCACCTCAGACAGGTAAGACTTGGATGCCTTGGCGACGATCAAGAAGGAGCTTGCAATGAGTACCGAAGCGGCAATCAAGACCTTAGAGACGGCGCTGGCCGGCAGCGACAGAGCGGCCAAGCTGGAGGCGGTGCTGGCGCTCCCCGACGATGCCACGGCCGCCGCCCAGCCTTTGGAGGCGGCGTTCGACGACGCCGGTCTGCAAACACGGTTGGAAGTGGCGATTCTCGATGCCATCTATCGAGTCAACGAGGATCCTCGAGTCAAACCGCGGCTCGAGGAGATCTTGGACGCCCTCGAGGATGACGGCGACCTCACCGAGGAGGTCTACATGATGGCGAGGCTCGCCCTCAACCGGGTCGAGAGCGAGACCGACGACCCGCTGGAAGCAGAGGGGGCAGGACTTCGGGTGATCGCTGTACCGCTTGCGGTCGGCCCGGACCGGCTAGGCGTGATCGTGCATGGAACCTGGGCCAAGAATGGATCGTGGTGGCGGGATGGCGGAGATTTCCACACCTATCTCCTGGAGAATCGCGGCCTGGG
>QIHU01000048.1 GCA_003231035.1 Acidobacteriota bacterium | reverse complement strand
TTGACGGCGATGAATTCTTCCACCTCGCGGCGAGCTTCTTCGTCAAGACTCTTGAAATCGCGCACGAGCCGTTGATCGCGCTCCGACATCGACTCGTGGGCCATGTCGTCAAAGAACTCCCCAAAGCTGATTTGGAACTCAGAGAGAATTCGAAACAGCGTGTCGAGGCTGACCCGGTACTCGCCCTTCTCCATGCGCGACAGATCGGATTGTTGGACTCCGATACGCGACGAGAGTTCGGTTTGGGTCAGGTTGTGCTGCTTCCTCAGTTGGCGAATTTTTCGTCCGACCAACTGAACGGGGCGCAATTTGTAAACAGTAGCCATGCGTAATTCCAGGCCAGGAGCTAAAAATGCTGCCGTGGCATAGTGGTGAAGTCTTGCCAGGAGATAGTATGCAACTCCGGGGCGGCTGTCAAGATGCCGTCTCGACATATCTCGCTGCCAGGAGCAGCACGGTTGGCGGTGACGACACTGCTGAAGGCACCCATGATCCAAAATCTCTTCCTGCTACGCGAACTGGCCAAGCGTGATTTTCAAGCGCGCTACGCGGGCTCCGTGCTGGGGCTGCTGTGGTCCTTCTTTCAGCCCATCTGGCAGCTGATTCTCTTTACTTTTGTCTTTGCCACCGTCCTCAAGATCCCGTTGACCGGTCAGCGGACCGATAGCTTTGCCATCTTCCTCTTTTGCGGCCTGCTGCCGTGGGCCGCTTTTCAAGAGGGCGTCCAGCGGTCAGCCACGGTGATTACGGAGAACGCAAACCTGGTGAGCAAGCTAAATTTCCCCTCGCAGCTCTTGGTGTTGTCGGTGGTTCTGACCGCTTTACTCCATGAGGCGGTCGCGGCGTTGGTTTTCGCGGCGATTCTTCTGGCGACGGGGAATCTGGGTTGGCACGGCCTTCCCTTACTCTTGTTAGCGGTGCCGATTCAGTTAGCGTTGACCACTGGGCTGGCGCTGGCCTTGTCTGCCTTTCATGTCTTTTTTCGCGATACGGCGCAGCTGGTCGGCATGGTCTTCATGGGTTGGTTCTACGTCACCCCGATCGTCTATCCGATCAGCTTGGCCCCGGCTCCGTACGATCGGCTGCTAGCGTTGAATCCGATGACGACCCTGGTTACCCTCTACCGCATGGCCTTGTTGCCACGGCGGCACGGAGCCGGCTTTTCGGAGATTGCGCTGCAAACTGCCGTTTTGGCGTTCTTGTCGCTGGCCGTTCTGGCGGCGGGGTGGTGGGTGTTCAAGCGGCTGCGGCCCGCTTTTGTGGATGAGGTCTAAGAAGTCATTGCCGCTAGACCCCGGTCGTGCTCTTGGCGTAGTCTTTGCTTCCCTGTGGCGACGCCGTGAACTTCTTCACTGAGTAGACCCTTCGAGTCGCCGTTCCAATCACAAGCGGAGATGCCTTCCATGCAAGATGCACTGAGTCTGAACACGATACTTTCGCCTGGAGTCCTTGCGCGTGGGTCGAAGCCTTGGGTCGTGGGGTCGATGCTGGTCTTGTTGAGCTTGGCGCTCGCTGGCTGTGCTCAGGCGCCCGCCGCCAGTTCAACGGCGCAAGAGGGAGCGGCCACGGTGGCGCGGGGAGCCGGCGATGCGATCGACGGTGGGGAGGAGCCACCGAGTGGCCTCTCCGAGGAGGAGGCGGCGGAGTTCCGGCGCAAACATCCCCAGGCCGTCGCGGTGATGGCTGTGGCCGAACGCCGTCGCAAGCTGGCCATGGAGGCGCGGGGTGAGAAGTACGAGCCGTTTGTGCCCAAGCCGCATGTGCCTCCCGATGGTCAGTGGTTGATCGACGATGAAGGGCGGCAGTATTTTGTCGAGAAGCTCAAGAAGTACCCGGGTAAGTACCAGGAGATCAGCGAAGAGAAGGTCAACCTCTATGGAGTGAAGATCGACATTGTCGGTCAAGACGACGACTGGTTCTACACCAAGTCCTACCGTTCCACCGGCACGCCTCTTGACCTCAGTTACAAGCCACCGACCGAGGAAGAGATCGCGGCTGTCGATGCCACCTACGATGGCCAACTGGAAGAGACGGATCACATCCGCTTCGAACCCTTCGACAAGGGCCTTCCCACCGGCGGTCAGTGGCGCAATGGTTTTGATGTCGGTGACATGAACGAAGATGGCCAGCTGGACATCGTCCACGCTCCGCCGCGTAAGGGTGGTGGCCTTCCGGTGATCTTGCTGGGAGACGGTGCCGGCAACTGGGTTCCGTGGGAGGCCCGATTTCAGGCCGACTATGACTACGGCGATGCCGCGGTCGCCGACTTCAACAACGACGGTCACCTCGACATCGCGCTCGGAATCCACTTGCGGGGGGTGAAGGTCTTGATCGGCAACGGGGTCGGTGGTTTCAGCGAATGGACGCGCGGGATCGATTATCAAATTCCTGGTCGGGGTGGTGACGGCACCGGCTTCTCTTCGCGGAGTGTCGAGGCGGTGGATTGGAATGGCGATGGCAAGATGGATCTGTTGGCGCTCGGCGAGGGGCCGCGCATCGGTAGCCCGAAAACGCTGAGCGGTTCCCGTCGCGCCAGGCAAGCGATGCGGACCCTTTTCGTTGCCGACGGCCCCGCGATCTTCATCAACCAGGGCGATGGCAGCTGGGTGAAAGAGCAGAAAGATGTCGGCCCCTACGAGATCTTCGGCGATGATCTGGCGGTCGGTGACTTCAACGGGGATAACCGTGTCGACTTCGCGACCTCCAGTAGCCGCATGTCGCGCCGGGACCTGGTCAATCTAGGCCCAGCCGAGGGGGTCGCGTGGGAGGCGGTCGAAGAGGCGCTGGTGCGCCCCTTCGCCTTTGTCCGCTCGGTGGTTGCCGCCGACTTCGATGGCAACGGTGTGGACGACTTGGCGGTGAGCTATACCGCCTTCGAAACCGACCTCTGGCGAAGCGGGATCGACGTCCTCTATTTCATGGAGGGAGGCAAGGCCGAGCGCCGGCCCCTCTTCTACAGCAAGCGGCGGCTCGGGATTTTCGCTCTGGCCGATGGGGATTTGAACGGCGACGGAGCGATCGATCTGATGGGCTTCGACGGCGACGGTAACGGCTACGTGTTCTTGGGTGACGGCGCGGGCTTCTTCACCCGTGAGAAGGCGCCCGAAGTTGACCAACCCCGCGGCCGGTGCCGGGCTTACGCCGTGAGCTTGGTGGACCTCGATGGCGATGGGCGTGATGAAGTGATCGCCGCGTATGCCGACGAAGCCTCGGCCTACTTCGATCCAGAGCGCTGTCTGTCCGGAGGCGGGATGATGGCTTGGAAGGTCGCTGACGCCGATCGTTGAAGTCGGCGACCTGGTGCTTGACAAAGGGCTAGTACGTCAATATAGTGCAGCACCATAAACAGTCAAGTTGGACTGAACTTCGAACTGAAGGTGAAAGCGCCGCGCTGGAGCCTCTCTCAGCAGCCGTCGGCAATCGACGGAAGCGATGGAGTCTCTCGATTCAGCGCCGACACCCAGAAACAAACTAGATTCGAGCGTGACAAGCGCCCAAATCTGTTGTAGGCTCCGCCGGATTCGACTCTTTGATCGGGAGGTGATCGGTTTAAAGCAGAGTAATTGGCATTCAAGTCCGTTAAGCCCCAAAATGAAGTTGCCCGTCGATTGTCGGCCGGCGACTAAACAGAATTGTCTGAGGAGATTGTCTGCAATGAAAAAAACTGCGTTTTGCCTTGCGCTGCTGGGCCTCTTGGCTCTCGGTGGCCAGGTGATCGCCGAGATCGGTACGATTGACGATGTACCGGCGGCTACTCTGCTGCTGCCGTACTTCGAGATCGATCTCGATGATCCGAACAACATCACTACCCTGTTCTCTATCAACAACGCGTCGGCCGCTCCGGCCATCGCTCACATCACCCTGTGGACGGACCTCTCGGTTCCGACCCTTGACTTCAACGTTTTCCTCACCGGTTACGACGTGGTGACCTTCAACCTGCGCGACCTGTTCGATACGGGTACGATTCCGCAGACCTCGCATGTGAACACCGCGATCAGCAACGTTGGTTCCTTCTCGGTGTTCACCAACCCGATCTCCGGTGTCGGTCCTGGTTCCGTTAGCTGTAACTCGCAGCTGCCGTTGCCGGCGCTTCCGGGCGCGCTGCTGAGCCACATTCGGGCTGCCCACACGGGTAACGCCTCCGCCATCTTCGGTGGTGCGTGCTCCGCGCAGGCGCTGGGTGACAACATTGCTCGTGGCTACATCACGATCGATAACGTCAACTTCTGCACCCTGGACTTCCCGGGCGATGTGGGTTACTTCGTTGACGGTGGCCAGGGCGCCGCCAACAACATCAACCAGCTCTGGGGCGACTACTTCTACATTGACGTAGCCAACGCCTTCGCGCAGGGTGAGACCCTGGTTCACATCGAAGCTGACAACGCGATCGGTGTAGGCGACTACACTTTCTACGCCAAGTTCAGCGGTGGTGAAGATAACCGTGAGGGCCTCGCCACCACGTTTGCTTCCCGCTACGTGTTGGACTTCGGTGGTGTTGCCGGTGGTACCGATCTCGTCGTCTGGCGTGATGAGAAGCTCATCGCTAGCCCCTTCGGCTGCGGTGGCCTCCCGTTCCCCTATCCGCTGTCGCAAAACCAGATCGTCATCTTCGACGAAATGGAGAACCCCGAGGTTCCGGCGACCAGTCCGTTCTCGCCGGCGATCGGCCCGGACATTCTGTCCCCGTTCCCGGCGTGCACCAACCGTGTGGCCGTCGGTGGTCCGAATTTCCCGGTTACCCCGAACGCGGGTTGGCTCTACCTCAACCTCAATACCACCACTGGCGGTCTGCCGGCCTTCGATCCGATTACCCAGAACTGGGTGACCACGATCATGAGTGCCGACGGCCTGTTCAGTGCCGCCTTCGACGCGATCACCTACGATAACGTCACCTTTGGTGGAGTTGGGTCCGACGTCATCTTGGGACTGCCCGGGGGGCCGTAAGGCAGAAGGTGAAAGAAATGAAGATCAAGCTAGTGATAGCTGAGATCTGACAGTTTGCCGGGCGGGCTTAGTTAAACCTGAGTTCGCCCGGTTTTCTATTGCTGGATCTAGTGTTCCAGGCCTTTGCAACCTGCCTCCTCTTCCACTCGACGAGGAGATAGCTTGGAGAGGCGAACCCTCTTTACCCTCGCCAACACTGCTTTCAGCGGCCCCAGAAGAGATATGCAAGTAGTAACTTCCCCTCGCCTCGACCGAAAACCCGTAGCTTCCAACTAGGCAGTTCTACAGGAGTCAGCTCGATGACCAGGACATTCCTTCGTTTCAGTCCATGCTGTTGCGCCCTATTTCTTGTGACACTCACTCTTTTCGGAGGTTTCGCCAGCCCTGCCGTGGCGACCGACACCTGTTCCCTGCCGCTCGACCTGACTTGTCAGTTCAACCCCTGTCGCTCGCCCGCATCGGGAGTACCGTCGACGCTGTGGGGGGAGTTGGCGCCGGTCGATCTCGGCGAGCTACCGGACAATCGAGATAGCACTGACCTCAATGCGACCGCGGTGATTCCCAATGCCGCCAACTCCCGCTGGCTTTCGCTGGACATCGAAGGGTCGACTCTGTTTGCCGGGATCAGCTACGGCCTCGAGATCTGGGATATCGGCGGTGCCAACGCCGATGATCCAGAGGTCCAGGTGGTGCTGGGCCGCAACAGTTTTCCCTACTGGAAAGCCGGCTTCGGGGAGGAGAAGAACCCGGTACGCGATGTGGACGCGCCGGAAGGTAACGATGACGTTCTCGCTGTCGCTCTGGTCTTTGATAGCGGCATCAGCGTATTCGATACCACGTCGAAGAAGAGCCCGGTGGGTAAGTACGCGGACCGTGATCGCAACGCCCTGCAAGTGTATTCAACTCGAATCGGTAGCTCCGACTACGCCTTCCTGGCCACCCGTGACCGTGGGTTCCTGGCCTACAACTTGACCACCGCGAAAGGGCTAGCTCTACGCTGTGTCGACAACTCGCCAGCGTCGACCAGCTGCGGGCCCTACGTTGGCAAGATCGGTGCCCGCAACGACACTTCGTATGTCGATGGTGCTGGAAATTTCGTTGTCCTCTCCTCCGGGAACTTCATCCTTGGGCTGGAACTCTGGAATGTGAGCAATCCCGCGGCACCCACGCGAGTGATTGAGGCACTGACCTCGGAGCGTGTCCATGGCGTCGCTATGTGGCGGAAGGGGAGCAGCTACTACCTTGGCACGGTCATCCGCCTCACCGGCGGTGGCGGTATTCAGGCCCGTATCTACAACGTCAGCTGTTTGTCGGGAGGATCGTGCGGCTCGTTGGGCTCACCGATCTGGACTCAGACTTTGCCCGGTGGCGGCAGTGAGTATTTCTTGACCTACTCGCGGTCCTTGACCCAGGAGTTCCTCTCCTTGGGAACGGTCAACGTCTGCACGCAGTCGACCCAGAACGAGTGGCTCTTCGATGTCACCAGTCCCGCCGCGCCGAATCCTGATATCACTCCTCCAGACGGCCTGGTGGGCGGTCAGACGACCGGCTATTGGGGCTGGTACTACCGGCGCAGTCCCACCGGCTTCAACAACACTGCTGGCCGGATGGGCAAGTTCTCGGGGCAATTCTTCTATCGGGCCGCCTTGAACGTCTTCGACGTTCACATGCTCACCGGCGGCCTTGTGCCCAATGCTTCCTTCAACTTCACGCCGGCTCAGGTCTACCGCGATGAGGAGATCGACTTCTTCGATACCTCTCTCGGTGGCCCCTCCAGTTGGTCTTGGACCTTTCAAGACGGTTCGCCCGCAACCTCGGTCGCCCAGAATCCGCAAAACGTGGCCTTCAGCTCCACGGGCTCAAAGACGGTCAGCCTAACGGCGTCCAACGGCAATGGTCCTGATACCGCGAACCAACAAATCAATGTTCTCGATCCGGCAGCGACGGTCACCGTTGTCACCGTGGCGCCGAACCCGGCTCTGCTTTGCCAGCCGATCACCTTCAACGCGGAGGGAGTCGACGGCCTACCGCCGCTGAATCTGAGTTGGATCGTGCGCGACGGCCTAGGCGCCCAAGTTGATACGGGGGGTAACGAAAACCCATTCGAGTGGGACACCGAGGCGGCTTTAGTTGCCGCGGGTACTTACACCGCCGAGGTGACGGTGATGAACGCCGTCAATTCGGTGAGTGCGACGAGTCCGGTGTTGACGCTCGATCCTTTGGCGCCCCTTTCGTTCACCAGCCCGGGAGGAATGCCCGAGACCTTGAATGGGCCTCCGTTCAGCTCCGGGACCGTCAACTTCCAAATCCAGGCGACGGGAGCCACCGAGTGGCGCTGGAACTTCGCTGACGGCACCCCCCCGGTGTGGACCAATAATCCCGTCACCGGGCCCGCCCCCAGCCACTCCTATGCCAACACCGGAACCTACCCGGTCACGGTCGAGATTCGTAACTGCCAGCAGGCGGCGATCGCGAGCAGTGCCGCTAGCGTCGTAATCACCGTTGTGGCGCCCTTGGTGGCCCAGTTTCAAGCGCTCTCCATCTGCGCCTTCGGCCCTTGTTCCACCACCGTGAACCAGGCGATCACCTTCCAAGACACCTCGTCGGGAAACCCGGACTTCTACGACTACGACTGGGACGGTAACGGCACTTTCGAAGACAGTGGTAACCCCGCCCCGGTGACGACCCACACCTACACGGCCACGGGTTTCTTCTCGCCGAGACTGAAGGTTCGCCGCGGATTGGAGTCTCACATTGACATTCACAGTTCCATCCAGGTCACCACCGGCGGTGGCGGCGGTGGTGGTACCCCGAGTGTCAGTGTGGGCGGGCCGGCTAGCGCGCAAGTGGGGACTTCGCTCAACTTTAGTGCCTCGGCCAGCAACTGCACACCCAGCCCCGCCAGCTGGAGCTGGACCGTGGGCACCGGTGGAACGATTTCCGGCGCGACCACCGGCTCGTCCATTACGGTCTCTTATTCCTCGACCGGCACCAAGGTGGTACGGGCGACGGCGAACGGAGGGGGTTGCAATGGTACGAACGGCAGCAAGACGGTCACCATCACCGGCGGTGGCGGTGGCGGCGGAACCCTCAACGCCGCGTTCGTCTTCGCGCCAAGCAGTCCCGACGTGGGAGAGGCGGTGGTCTTCAACAGTACTTCGATCGGTAGTCCAGATCAGCTCGACTGGACTTTCGGTGACGGATCGAGCATCTCCGATGGTGGTTCCTCGGTGAACCACACCTATACCGCCGCGGGGAGCTACACCGTGACCCTGGAGATCACTCGGTTCAACGATCCGAGTTGCCCACCATTCAATACCTGCACCGACACAGAGAGCAAACAGGTTGTGGTTACCGGGAACGGCGGTGGCGGTGGCGGTGGTAACAACCTCACGGCGTCTTACACTGTCGATGTGCCCTGTGAACCGTTCGCTGGCGGCCTCGAACTCTGCAAGGCGGAGGTCGGGCAGTTGGTGACCTTGACTTCGACTTCCCAGGGCGCGACCAGCACCAGTTGGGTCTTCGGTGACGGCGGTACCGCAACCACGCCGGTAGCCACCCACTCGTGGGCGACGACCGGTCAGTTCGTGGTCACCGTGCGAGTGCAGGATGACAATGGCGGCGCTGTCGCACTGGCCAAGATCTTCGAGATCTCGGAGGCTACCGTGGTGCCTTCCGGGGTGGTCATCGTGCCGTACATCATCGATGCCACCGGGGTGATCGATCAGGACTCCGACCTCTTCGTAACCAACCCGACCGACGAGGAGATGGAGGTCGACATCACCTTCCGCAAGCGCGGCCTTCCAGACGTGGAGCCGCCGGTGGTCACTCGGACCATTCCAGCGCACGGCACCTTGCTGGCGCTCGATGCGATTACCAGCCTCTACGGCCTGGAGGATATCGGTGGCTTCTTGGTCATCGAGACCGAGGCGGAGGTGGCGCCGGTGGCGGTCTTGCTCAACCGCACTCGGCAGAGCGATGGCACGCAATTCGGGCAGGTCGTGCCGGGGTTGACCGAGGCGGAGCTGGAAGAATTCTCCGCCGCGGCAGGTGGCAAGCAGTACCTGCTGGGTCTCAACGACACCGACGAGAGACTCACCACCTTCGGCCTCACCAATCCGCATCCTGGTTTGGCCACCTATCGGTTGCGCTTCTTCGATTCAGCGGGCGCTCAGCTCGGTGTGGTCTCTGATCTGCAAACCCTTGCCCCTTGGGGACAGAAGCAGTTCCGGATCCAGGAGATTCGCGCCAAGTTCGGCATTATTGATGTGGCGGACTATCGGGTGGAGATCGAGCAACTCAGTGGCGAGACGTTGTATGCCTTCGCCGGCCTGATTCGCAAGGGGACGTTGGATCTATCGTTCATTCGAGTCAGCGTGCCCAACCTAGAGAAGATCTATCTCTTCGGAGCGGCCAATACACCGGGTGCCAATAACTCACAATTCGCCACGGACATTTTGCTGTCCAACCCGACCAATGTCGCGATGGCCGTCTCGGCGACCTACCTGAATGTAGGCTTCGGCAATCCCGAGCCTCCGGTCACGAGTACCATTCAGCCCAACGGGACGCTGCGCATTGGAAACATGTTGCAGGCGGCTTGGGGCGTGTCGGGGGTCGGTGTCTTGACTTTCGAGAGTACGGGAGCCGGTGGGTTGTTCCCGATGATCCACGGTGAGACCTTCCAGGATGGCGGTGTTAACAGCCGCTTCGGATTGTTCATGCCGGCCCGACGAGAGAGTGAGATCGCGCGGGTGGGACAGAAGGTCTTCCTCAGTGGTCTGCGTAAGTTGGACGACGACTCCAACACCACTCTGTGGTTCTTCAATCCCGAGCCGACCCCGGGGCGCTACACCATCGTCTATCGGGCCCTCGACGGCTCCGAACTCGGCCGGACCGCGAGCTACGCGGTTGGTGCCGGAGGCATGCGGCAGATCAACCCGAGTAAGCTCGGCCTGCCCGTCGGTGGTGTCGAAGGGGGCTTCTCGGTGGAGGTTGAAGTGAATGCGGGCGGCCTCCTGCTTGCCGCCCAGGTGGTGATCACCCAAACCAACGACCCGGCTTTCGTCGCCGGCGTCATTCGCGAGTAGGGGTGGTTTTCTAAGCGGAGTTCCAAGGCAACCAAGAATTGAACCGCGGGCGATACAATGACCTCCGGCATGGCTGAGAAGATCATTCACACGAGTGGCGTCTCCAAGGTCTACCGGGTCTATGATCGGCCCGTGGATCGGTTCTGGGAGCTGCTCTTTCGTCGTCGTCGCCATCGCGAATTCAAGGCGTTGTCCGGCATTAGCTTGGACGTCAAACGTGGCGAGTCGCTCGCCATCATCGGCGAGAACGGTGCCGGCAAGTCCACTCTGCTCAAGATTCTGGCCGGGATCGTCCGGCCGAGTGCTGGCGAGGTGGTGGTGCGCGGGCGGGTCGCTTCGATCCTCGAGCTCGGCTCCAGCTTTCATCCTGAGATGACCGGGCGCCAAAACATTGTCCTCAACGGCGCCATGTTGGGGTTGACGCAGGAGCGACTCCACCAGCGCTTGCCCGATATTGTCGCCTTCAGCGAGCTGGGCGACTTTATCGATCAACCGGTCAAGTGCTACTCGACCGGCATGGCGATGCGGCTGGGGTTCGCCATCGCAACCCAGGTCGACCCGGATATCCTGATCATCGACGAAGCTTTGGCGGTTGGCGACGGCTACTTTCAGAAGAAATGCATGGACCGGCTCACCGAGTTGCACGACGAAGGCACCACCTTTCTCTTCTGCTCCCATGCCATGTACTTCGTGACCGCGCTGTGCACCCAGGCGCTGTGGCTGCGCAATGGCGAGATGGCTGGCTACGGGACGAGCCACGAGGTGGTCCGTGAATATGAGTCCTTTCTGCTCTCAAAAAGCGGTGATGTCGCGAGCGAAGGGCACTCTGAGACTAGCGATCTCGCCGCCGCACCCACGGCGACGAAGCCGTCATCGGCCGGCCCGGCACTCTTGCGTCGGGTTACCCTACGAGGCGCTAGCGAGCTACCGGCCGTCTACCAGCCTGGTGATGAGCTAGTGGTCGATATCGAGTGGGAGAGTCGAGATGCCCAACTGGAGTTTCACCTCGGCCTTGGGATCAATCGCGGCGACGGCGTGGTGGTTTGCCTTCTCAGCACGGTAAAGGCCGGCCTTCCTCGCTTGCAAGGCAGGCGACGCTACCGCGCGAGTCTGCGCATTCCAGCCCTGCCCTTGACCAAGGGAGAGTTTGCCGTGCACGTCTTCCTCGGTGACCGAGAGGGGCTGCACATCTACGATGAGCGGCTTCTCGAAAACGCCTTCCGAATCGGCGGCGACAGCTATACACCCGGTTTGGTCGAGATGGCCCATCAGTGGCGCTTGGAAGCTAGCGAAGTACCCTTCACCGGCGACAGTCAGCGCCGGGTCGTCACCTCAGCCGATGCCGAGTTGGTCTCTTGAAGGTCGCTTTGGACGGCGCTCCCCAGTCCACCTCTAGCCCGTTGCGCGTTACCTACCTACTGGCTGACACTACGCTGTTCGGCGGTGTGAAGATCGTTCTGCGGCAAGCGGAGTTGATGGCGCGGCTAGGTCACCAGGTCACCGTGGCGAGCCCCGGGCCACCGCCGGACTGGACCGATCTCGAGGTCAACTTTGTGCAAGTCGCGGATCTCTCGTCCTCCCTCTTACCTCTGGCTGACGTCACCGTAGCGACCTACTGGACCACGATCGAGCCGGCACTGCGCGCGGCACGAGGAGCGGCGGTCCACTACTGCCAGGGTTTTGAAGCCATCCACGACCACAACCGCGCGGAGCATCCAGCGATCCTCGCTGCCTACGGACGCCCTCTACCGGCGATGGTGCTCTCCCCCCATCTGGGCACCTTGATCGAAGAGCGCTTTGGTCGGGCCGCGCGCTTGGCTCCGCCAGTGCTCGAACCCTGCTTTCGGCCCGAGGAACGAGAGGGCCCCTCGCAACCTCCGCGAATCCTGGTGCTCTCACCTTTCGAGATCACCTGGAAGGGGGTTGCGACCGCGATCGAGGCGGTGGCTCAGTTGCGCGGCCAGGGCTTTGACTGCCGGCTAATACGTCTTTCTCAATGGCCCCTGAGCGAGGAGGAGCGCCAGATTGCCGAACCGGACGAGTTCCATCACCGGCTCAGCCCCGAAGCGGTCGCGGATTTGATGCGAGGCTGTGATCTTCTGTTGGCGCCCTCGCACGAAGCGGAGGGATTTGGCCTCTTTGTGCTCGAAGCGATGGGCAGTGGGGTGCCGGTGGTGGCCTCGGACATCGCGTGTTTCCGCGGCTACGCCGCCGAAGCCGCCCAGCTGGTTGCGCACGATCGACCCGAAGAGTTCGCCCGGGTGGCCAGGAGTTTGCTGGAGGATGGCGAGGCTTGGCGCCGGGCCCGTAGGGGTGGCTTGGAGGTCGCCGCCAGAGACTTTGGCCTAGCACGGGTCGGTGCCTTGGTCGATGAGGCGCTGCACTGGGTAGCCAGTGGGCGCTGGCAACAGTAGCCGTGAAGTTGAGTCTAGTGTTGGTGACTTGCCGCTCGGCGCACTGCCTGCCGGGGGCGATCGAGAGCTTCAGGCGGGAGTGCCAGCATCAGGGCTACACCGGCGAGGTTATCGTCGTCGACCACAGCGAGGACAGCGCGGAGCGCGAG
>QIHU01000325.1 GCA_003231035.1 Acidobacteriota bacterium | reverse complement strand
GAGTCTGAGGAGCTATCTCAGGCCTATACGGGGGGCGACTGAGCTGCTAACTCAATCGCGTCGTCCCCCGTAGTTTTCCCCACCAGAGCCTTCAGCGCAAATCCAACCAGCCCACAGACCAAGGCTGCCGCCGGAAGTCGCGCGCTCCCGCGCACGACGAGGATGCTGAATTCACGGAAAAAGCGCGAAGTGACCGGATTACGGCGGTTTTTGGTGACCGCCCACAGAGGTTGGTGTAGTCGGGCGCAATGCAGTCGGCGCAAATTACGACGACCATCCGACCGAGCGTCGTTTCCAGTACCTCTATCTCTGGGCCGTGATCGATCCATTCGATAACCTCGTCGACATGCTCGGAAAACGAGGCAGGTCGGTTCGGGAAGTATTTCTTCAGCCCTTGAACTTGGTGGGGTGTCAGGCGAAACTTGCCCCGTTTTTGATGCTTGAGGAGTGCTTGTCCGGCGGTCCCTAGGAACCAACTCTCGTTGGCGGGGGGAGAGGATTTGGAATCTTGGTTCTGAGGCCAGACGTGGAAACTGCCGGCGATGACTCCGTAGGGTCTTGGGCCTTGGCGCTCTCGCATGAGCTTGGCTAGACTTTGGCGGGCTTCGCCACCGATCATCAGCTCCGGCAAGACGATGAGGTGGACATCGTTGCGAGTCGCCGCTTGGATGACCTCGTCGAGGTGGGGCATCAGGTGCTTCTTACCCACTAGGCTGTTGGGACCCAGAGCACGAAAGAACTGTCCAGCTGTGTCGACTTCGAACTGGGGATAGGCCGACGCAAGCAAGGGACACAAAGCAATTCGGAAAGCTCCATTCTTCGCCTCGCGACCACTGTCTCGGATCAAAGGATGGCGCGCGCGCGGCTCTTGCCAGGGCCGGATATGAGGCGGCTTGGGGGTGTTCCAGAACATCGCAACTTGGTCCAGCGAGTCGGAGGGATGAGGACTGCTAGACGCCGGTCGCTTTCGGGTCAGCCTTCTCCTGCGACGACGCTCGGCGCGGAACCAGATGTCGGAGGTTGGTCTCAACCAATGCACAACTTCTCCGCAGATCGGGTACTCGGTGGCCAGCCTAGTCCGCAGAGAAGGCAGGTCACGCCCTCCCTTGGCCAGGTGACCATCGAGAAAGGCCAGAGCGCTCACCAGCCGCCAGTAGAGCTTCGCCGGGCGGAAAACCCCTTCAGGATTTGGTCGATGGAGAAGAAGGGTGCTGGCCTCGCGGTGGTGTCGGCGAGAGCTGCCGCCCCCTCGTGCGGCGGGATGCTCGCGGCGATGGCGAAGAGGTGGGCGGCTAGATTCAGCAGGTCGGCGTCGTCGTCGGCGCGAGCCGCGGAACTTTGCTGGCGAACAACCCCGGTCACGTACTTGAGGAACTCGCTCATCGACTCTCCCGGAGAGCCTCTAGAGACTTCGCATCGCAACCGATCTTGGGGCTGGCCTCAATGTGAAATTCTAGAAGCCCGAAGCAAGGTGAAAACAGTGAACGCTAGAGTAGCATGACGGTACTATCGGGTCTCAATTAGGATGGCCGAGCCTCGCTACCACTGCCGCGTGGATTCTCTGGGGTCGAGTACCCTTAGCGGCATGGGTAGAACAACGAAAGCGGTCTTGAGATTCGGCGCCCTGTGGAGTTTGGCATTTGTCCTGGGGTGTGATTCCAGGACTGACGAGTTAGATACAGGCCAGATCTCGAATGGTGTCGAGCGGCCTTGGATCTTGCTGGTGACGCTCGATACGACGCGGGCGGATCGGCTGGGGGTGGAGTCGGGGTCTGAGGCGACGCCTCACTTGGACGCCTTGGCGCGGCGGGGGGTTTACTTCTCGGCGGCCTATTCGACGGTGCCGACTACTTTGCCGTCGCATGTTTCGATGATGACGGGGGTCTATCCGGCCACCCATGGGGTGCGCGAGAACGCCCGTCATCTTCGGGAGGGGCAGGTGTTGCTGGCCGAGCGGTTGGGGGAGTTGGGGTATGGGAGGGCGGCCTTTGTTTCGGGGTATCCGCTGGCGGAGCAGTTCGGGTTGGGGCGGGGGTTTGAGCGTTACGATGATGAGTTCGGGGCCGAGGCGGTGGAGAGGCGGGGGGCAGCGACGGTGGATGCGGCGTTGGCCTATCTGGAGGAGGTGGGTAGTGGTCCTCAGTTTGCCTGGGTACACTTCTACGACCCGCACGAGCCTTACGATCCACCGGAGCCGTTTCGGTCGCGGTTTTCTGGCGACCCTTACCTGGGTGAGATCGCCTCCATGGATCGGGAGGTGGGGCGGCTGATCGAGGGGTTTGAGTCTTTGGTGGGGCCGGGGGGCGGCAAGATCTTGGTGATCGCGGATCATGGGGAGGGGTTGGGCGATCATGGCGAGGCGTTGCATGGCAACTTGCTGTACCAGGAGACGATGCGGGTGCCGTTGATCGTCGCCGGAGCTGGGATTGAGGCGGGGCGAGTTGCGGGGTCGGTGAGTAGTCGACGGGTTTTTGACACGGTGCTCTCTTGGGCGGGCGAGGAGAGTGGTCGTTCTTTGTTGTCGGAGGTGGCCGAGCCGGTGCTGGGCGAGGCGATGAAGCCGTTTCTTCAGTATGGGTGGCAGCCCCAGGTGATGGCGGTCGAGGGGGCGATCAAGGTGATCCGTTCGGGAGCGTTGGAGGTCTACGATCTGAGCGCCGATCCGGGGGAGACGACCAACGTGGAGGGCGCCGTCGAGTGGAGTCGTGAATTGCGTGAGGCGCTGCGTTCCTATCCTTTTGTTCCAGAGTCGGTGGAGCCTGCCCAGGCGGCACAGGTGAGTCAGGAGGATCGCGAGCGGCTGGCCAGTTTGGGGTATGTGGGGTGGGAGGGGAGTTCAGCACTGCGTGAAGGTGCGCCGAGCCCTCGCGAGATGACCCATCTCTTCGCCGACTTGGATCGCGGGTCGGGCCTTTTCGTGCGTGGGCACTACGCGGAGGCAATTGAAACCTTTCGAACGGTTCTCGAGCGCGATCCGAACAATTTGATGGTGGCTCTACGCTTGGCGGTAGCGCACTCGGTGCAAGGTCAGGATGAGCGGGCGACTCGCTACTTCGAGCGTGCGCGGAAGATCGATCCCTCTTCTCTCGATGTGCGTCATTATCAAGCGCTGCACTACTGCCGCCGGGGGCGTTGGCAAGAGGCGGAGCCGCTGCTGGTTAGCGTGGTTGCCCAGATGGCCAAGAAGTTGCCGGCGCTCGAGTGTTTGGTGCGAGTGCGGCAAGAGCAAGAGCGGTTGGATGAGGCGGCGACGCTGCTGGAGCGAGTGATTGCCTTACAAGCGGCTCCGGGACCTTCCTTGGCTGAGTTGGGAATGTTGCGTATGGCGCTACAAGACACCCAAGGTGCGATTCCTGCTTTTGAGCAGGCGAGTTCGTTGTTGGGCGCCAATTTTGCCCACTCCTTGGAACTGGGTGTTTGTTACATGGCGGATCGACGTTTTGAGGAGGCGCGCGCTGCCTTGGATGCAGTGTCGAAGAATCATCCTGGAGGCCCGATGGCACTGTTCAAACGGGCACAGGTGAGTGTGTTGCTCCGGGAGGCCGATAGCGCGGAGAGAGTGCGATCAGCCTATCGAGTAGCCGATCCGCGGCTACGGGCCTTGATCGAAAGCGAATCGCTCTTTCAGGGTCTCGCTTGGCGGCAGTAGAAACGAAAAAAGAGGGACCGGATGGCCCCTCTTCGCAAGGCGGGTTGTGAACTCGTGGACGTTAGAAGGTGAACTTCGCCGCCAGCTGGAAGCGCCGGGGCAGGAAGAACGTCCTCGCCGATCCGAAGTTGGCGCTGTTGCGCTTGTTTTGGATGTTGTACCCAGTTTGGTTGTCAAAGGCGTTGAACACGTCGGCCCGCAATTCGAAGGAGTAGCGATCCCCGAACGGGAAGCGCTGGGTGTAGTTGAGGTCGACCTGGTAGTGAGCCTCCGTGGTCCGCGATCCGGCCGGTTCGGCGAAACGGCTGGTGTCGCTGGAGCTGCCGGTCAAGGCGCGATAGACCTCGACGTCCCAGGCTTCCCACGGTTGGCCAGACTGGTAGATGCCGTAGGCACCCACGCTGCCGTTCCAATCGAAGTTGTAGTAGCCGTAGGCCTTCAACTGATGGCGACGGTCGCCGCGCAGGTTGCCGTAGCGGAAGTTCCAGAGCTGACGGCCGGCGCCGTCGGAGATGAAGGAGGAACCGATGAAGCGGTTGCCGTCGTTGTTGGTCGTGGTGTTGTCCTGGTCGAAGTTGCCGTAGTAGTGGCTCCACACGTAGGAACCCTTGAAGTAGGCCTTGGAGCCTCTCCACTCGGCGTCTAGGTTGACTTCGTAGTACTTGGTGAAGGCGTTGTCGAGTTCGGCGATAACGTAGGAGGAACCGCCGATTTCAGCGCGGAAATCGTTGAGTTCCGGGATGTAGTCCTCCTGGGAGAACCCTTCCGGAGCCAGGAAGCGGCTCCGGGCGTTGTTGTTGGTGTCTTCCCAGAAGTTGTAGCCGTAGCGGTAGCGGGCGTATGCCTTGCCGGTCCAGCCGTTGCTGAACTGCCGGTTGTAGCCGATCATGTACTCGTCGATTGCCCGCGGGTTGAGGTTGGGTTGGAAGAACTTACCTGAAGAGGCACGCACCCCAGCGATACCGATTATGTTGTCTTCGTCGTCAGTCAGCAGTTCGCCGTTGGCGTCGAAGAAGCCGCGGATCGTGCGGCGCAGGTTACGGGCCCAGGAGGCGGCACGGGGTAGCGAACTGGCGGCTGGATGGTAGCGCGCGTAGCTGGCGTAGACGCTGGAACGGCCGTTGTCCAAGGCCCGAGCCACGCCGAGACGCGGCTGAATCATGTCGCCGAAGTCATCTTCGTGCATCAGGTAACGATTGCCCGGGGCCAATTCGAAGCCGGAGAGGTTGGAGCTGTTCTCGCGCAGCCCTTGGCCGTACAGCTTGTCGTTGGAAACCAGCACGCCGACGTTGATCGTCCACTGGTCGTAGGTGATGGTGTCGTTGACCTCGAAGCTCTGGGACTCGAATTCCGAGGTGATGACCGGTGAGATCTGGCTACTCAGGTCGTCGGCGCTCTGCTGCTGAAAACGAGCCTCGAAGAAGATCGGAGTGCCGTCGGCCAGCGTGGCGCGGCCGCCCGGTACGGTGATCGATCCCCAGCCGTTGGAGGTTCGTGAGAGATCCTCGCCGTCGCTGGAGTTCTGGTAGCCGAAGTGCAACTCGTGGTGGTCGCCGATGAGCGTGTCGTAGCCCAGTTGGAAGCTTTCTCGCGAGAAGAATTGATCGTTGAATGTGGTCGCCACGCCGACGATGCCGCCGCCGAAGGCAACGCCGTTCTGGACGAAACCGTAGCGATTGATCAGTGGTTGGATGAAGGCATTGAAGGCGTCCTGGCCAGCGACCGGTTGGGGCACGAATAGGAGGCCCATGCGGTCGAGGTTGTTGAGGTCCAATCCCACCGTGCCGTCGCCGCGAATATCCAAGTTAAGCACGTTGTCCGGTCTTGAGTTGAAGTCGTTGGAGAAGTCGGTGGCCTTGAAGTTGACGAAGCTGCGATCATTGATCACCCAAGAGGCTTCGACGGTGCCGATCTCGAGCTGAGAGTCACTACCGGAGGAAGCCGTTCCGGTGATCGCTTGGCCGGAGACGCCGCTGCCTTGGTCGTCGTTCTCGGAATCGCGATAGCTACCGTGGATCAAGATCGAATCGTTCGGCGTCCAGGTGAGCTTGCCGAAGAATTCGTCGCGGACGCTCTCGGCGTCGGGGACGGCGCCGTAGAGGTTGGAGCGGCTATCGCTGGTGGTCGTCGGTCGGAAGTACGAAGCGTAGAAGGTCAGGTTCGAAGGGACGATCGGGCCGCCGATCGACAGCGAACTCCAGTCCTGATCGCGGCTAAAGACGGCGGCGCTATCGACGTCGCGGTCGCCACTCATGCCCTGTGTCTGAATCTGAAAGCTCGCCGCGCCATGGAAGAGGTTGGTGCCCGACTTGCTGATGGTGTTGATGGTGAAGCCGCCAGATCGGTTGAAGTCAATCGCCTTGGCGCCACCCTTGATGATCGATATCTGGTCGATATCGTTGGCCGACGAGTCGGAACTCAGGGTACCGAAGAGCGGCAGGGTTACGTTGACTCCGTCGAAGAGGTAGACGTTGTCCTGACCGCTACCGCCGGCGCTGGGGCCGCGCACGGTGTCTTCGGAGTACTGCACGCCCGGGATCAGCTTGATCAAGTCGCGGTACTGCTGGCCGATCGGAAGTTGATCGAAGTCATCGCTGGACACCGCGCTCTTGATCTCGGCGGAGGTGGTGTCGATGGTTTGCAACTGACCGATGACGTTCACCTGCTCGGAGAGAGCCTCCGGCTGCATGGAAACTCTGACCGCCGCGTTCTGTTGCAGCAGGACTTTCATCTCTTGGGTGACGGTGGCGAGCCCTTCCAACAAGAAGGAAAGCTCGTAGTCCCCGGGCGGCAGCTGTACCAGGCGGAAGTCGCCATTGGCACCTGAGAAGACGATGCGCGGGCGGGGCAGAACGTCACTGCTTGCTTCCACGGTGACGCCGGGGAGCGGGTCGCCGTCCTTGGAGGTCACCGTACCCGAAATGGAGCCGGTCTGTTGGGCAAGAGCCGGCACACTTCCAACGATCAGCAACGTTGAGAGTAGGCCGACGAACAGGGTGAACTTCTTCATAACCTTTCCTTTCCGATACCGTTACGCGTTCTGAAGAGGTCGTGGCCAAGGATAGAAATATCCCTACCCATTGGCCGTGCCCCCCACCGTAGATCGAGTCTTCAAGTCATAGACTTGGCGGCACGCTAGCACGGCCCCGCAAGGCCCGCAAGCGGTTGATCAGATCGCCCGTGGCGCTCTGTTGGTGAGAAGCGAACTTCCTTGCGAATCGGTGCTTTTCAGTATTCGCACGGCGCTGCCGTTCGCTCCCTTTGGTGTTATCTTCGGTCGCATCGAGAAAGGGATGGACTGTTGCGCTATGTAGTGGGAATCGATGCCGGAGGCTCGAAAACGGTGGGCCTGCTGGTGGACGAAGAGGGTCGGGCGATCCACCAGGTGCGTGCCGGTGGCGCCAACCTGCGGGTCCACGGCGAGGACGGCGTTGAGACGGTGCTGCGGGAAGTGTTCGAGAAGCTGGCATCGCCCGAGCCGGTGGCAGCTACCTGCCTTGGGTTGGCTGGCGTCGACCGGACCGCGGATCGAGCGGCGATCCAGAAAATCTTGCGCCGCTTGGGAATCGCGGGTGAAGTGCGGATTGAAAATGACGCCTTGGTTGCCTTGGTGGCGGGAGCTCCCGAACGGACGGGGATCGTGCTGGTCTCGGGTACCGGCTCGATCGCCTATGGGCTCGACTCCAGCGGTACCACCGCGCGAGCTGGCGGTTGGGGTCACATTCTGGGCGATGAGGGCTCCGGTTATTGGTTGGGGCACGCGGCCTTGCGCCAGGCGATTCGGGCGCTCGACGGTCGTGGCCCGGAGACTTCGTTTGGCGACCGAGTCGCCCACAAGCTCGGCTTGGAGCTTCCCGAGGGGTTAGTTTCTTGGTTCTACGATCAGGAGCGCTCGCGCTACCGCATCGCCGAACTCGCCAGCCTGGTCGAGGAGGCGGCGCTCGATGGCGACCAGCAGGCCGAGGAGTTGCTCGAAGAGGCGGCCCTGCACTTGGTGCGAGCGGCGCGGGCGGTCGCGAGTCAACTTTCGTTCGACGGCCTCTTTCGCGTGGTCCTCTCGGGGGGCGCTTTTAGGGCGTGCCCCAGTTTGGTGCGGCGAGTGGAAGAGCATGCGGACTTTCTTTTTGGCGTGGTCGACCTTTTGGAGGTGGAGCCCGCTTGTGGAGCGGTATCGTTGGCTCTCGATCTGCTCGAAGAAGGAGCGCACCATGGAGACTGACCGCGAAACGCCGCCGCCGATTCGGGTGATCGTCAACGCCGATGACCTCGGCCGAACCCCGGGGATCAACAGCGGCATCTTTGCCGCCCACGAGCGCGGCTTGGTGAGCAGCGCCACGCTGATGGTCGCCTACGAGGCGGCGCGCGAAGCGGCGGAATGTCTCGATCGGTATCCGGCCTTGGGCGTTGGTTTGCATGTCGTTTTGACCGGTGGCGAGCCACTGCTTCCGGCTGGTCAGATTCCAAGCCTGGTCGACGGACAAGGCCGACTGGCTCGCGACCCGGACCACTTCGCGACCCTCGATCCGGGCGAGGTGCTCGCCGAAGTGGAGGCGCAGATCGCCCGTTTCCGAGAGCTCACCGGGCGCTTGCCGACTCACTTGGACAGCCACCATCACGCGCACCGACACCCTGTTGTTTGTGCGGCACTGATCACCATCGCGAAGCGGGAAGGATTGCCGGTGCGCAATACCTCCCCGGCGGTGGGTGAGCAGCTACGCCTGGCCGGCATCGCCACCACCGATGGCTTTGTCGCACGGTTCTATGCTGCCGAGGCGCGGCTTGAGCCGCTGCTCGAGATTATCGAAGAGCTGACTCCCGGGGTGACCGAAGTGATGTGTCACCCGGCGCGCATCGACGACCTCTTGCGCCAGGGCAGCAGCTACGTCGATGACCGCGAAGTGGAACTGGCGGTACTGACCGATCCTCGGGCGATGCGGGCTCTTGAGGACCGAGGTGCTCAGTTGATCCACTTCGGCGCCCTCTGAACTCGCCGTGGATCTACACCTCCTTGATGGATCTGAGGAAGTGGCCCGCCACGCGGCTGGGTTGGTCAACGCCGCCGCCGTGGCCCAGCCGGATCTAGTCCTCGGTTTGCCCACGGGGCGCACCGCGATCCCGTTCTACGACGACTTGGCTCGCCGCCATTGCGCGGGTGAGTTGGATCTAGCCGACGCCTGGGCGATCAATGTCGATGAGTTGGTCTTGCCCGAGGATCACCCCAGCAGTTTTCGTACTTTCATGGAGCGCCATGGCTGGCGCCGCATCGGGCTCGATCGCTCGCGCTGTGAAATACCGCGCGCCCACTGCGAGACCACGGCGCAACTGCAAGCGGAATGTCGCCGCTACGACGCGGTAGTGGAGAAGGCAGGTGGGCTGGATCTAGTAGTGCTAGGGGTGGGGACGGACGGTCATGTGGCCTACAATCTCCCCGGAATCCAACAGCTCGAGACCCATCCCGTGGAGCTTCCCGATGCCCTCGCCGAACAACTCGACGTACCGCCCTTGTGGCGCCCGCCGCGGGCGATCACCCTCGGCTTCGGTGCGCTGCGCGGAGCACGGCAAGTTCTACTGATGGCTAGCGGCGTAGCCAAGGCCACAGCGGTTCGCGCTCTGGTCGAGGGGCCGGTCGACCCCCAGTGGCCGTGTACGCTCTTGCGTACTCACCCCCACTTCACCGTGCTGGTCGATCGCGACGCGGCCACACAGTTAGCCCAATGAGGAGCCATCCCATGGAGACAGCAGCCCACGACAAGGCTTCGAGCGGGAGGCGACCTTGAGTATCGGTGGTTTGGATCTGGGGATCCTGCTCGTCTATCTCGGAGGCGTTCTCGCCTTCGGCACCTGGATTGGGCGCAACGCCAAGACCACGGACGACTACATGCTGGGGGGGAAGAACCTGCCCTGGTGGCTGATTCTCTTTTCGGTGGTGGCCACCGAGACCAGCACCGTTACCTTTCTCTCCATTCCCGGCTTTTCCTTCGACAATGATCTGACCTGGTTGCAGATCCCGCTGGGCTTCATCATCGGTCGTTTCGCGGTGATCTTCCTCCTCTTGCCGCAGTACTTCGATGGCAAGATGTTCACCGCCTACGAAGTGTTGCACCGCCGTTTCGGCGGCGCCACCGAGCGGGTCGCTTCGGGGATCTTTATCGTGACCCGTAGCCTGGCGGATGGCTTGCGCCTCTTCCTCTCGGCGATCATCCTGCAAGAGATGACCGGCATCGCCCTGCCCTGGGCGGTGGCGCTGCTCGGAGTGACCACCATCGTCTACACCTTCTTTGGCGGCATGCGCGCCGTCTTGTGGACCGACCTGGTGCAGTTCATGGTCTACATGAGCGGAGGGTTGATCGCCTTCTGGATCCTCCTCGAGCGGATTCCCGGCGGTTGGGGGCAGATGATCGAGATGGGCGGCGCGGCGGGCAAGTTGCGAATGTTCGACCTCTCGCTCGACTTCACCCAACCCTACGGCCTGTGGGCCGGTCTGCTGGGCGGTGCTTTCCTGAGCCTGGGTTCGCACGGGGTGGATCAGATGATGGTGCAGCGTTACTTGAGCGCTCGCAATTTGCCGGATGCGCGCCGCGCGCTGTGGGTGAGCGGCTTCGTGGTGGCGGCGCAGTTCGCTCTTTTCTTGCTCATCGGTGTGGCGCTCTACTGCTTCTATCAACTCAACCCACCCGCGGTCCCGTTCGAGCGCGCCGATCGGGTCTTCGGCCGCTTTATCCTCAACGAGATGCCAGTCGGGCTGATCGGAGTCCTGCTGGGGGCGGTGTTCGCGGCGGCGATGTCGACCTTGTCCAGTTCGCTCAATTCGTGCGCCACCACGGCGGTCAAGGATATCTACTCACCCCTGGCGGGCGAGAGGGCGACGCCGAGCCGGCAGTTGCGCTGGACTCGGCTGCTGACCGTGGTTTTCGGCTTGGTTCAGATCGCGGTCGGAATCGGCGGTCAGTGGTTGAATTCCACCGTGGTGTCGAGCGTGCTGGGGATCGCCGGCTTTACCACCGGCATCCTGCTGGGAGTTTTCTTCCTGGGCCTTTTTGCCCGGCGGGTCGGTCAACGGGCTGCCCTGGTTGGGTTGACGGTTGGTTTGGTAGGGATGAGTTGGATCTTCTTCTACACCGACTTGGCTTGGCCTTGGTACGCCCTGGTGGGCTCGATCGGCACTTACCTGGCGGGAGTGATCGCGAGCTTCGTGCTGCCGCGTGAGCGTTCGGCGGAGGCTGTTTGAGCGATACTCAGCAGCGGTTGCTCTCGGTCGACGTCTTCCGCGGCGCCACCATCGTGGCGATGATCTTGGTCAACAACCCCGGCAACTGGGGCACGGTCTACGCGCCGCTGTTGCACGCCGAGTGGCACGGCTGGACGCCGACCGATCTGATCTTTCCCTTCTTCCTCTTCATCGTCGGCGTGGCGATCGTGCTCGCGCTCGGTGGGAGGATCAAAGCGGGTGCGCATCCTCGGGTACTGATCGCCAAGTTGGTGCGCCGCGCGGCGGTTCTCTTCGCCCTGGGGTTGTTCCTCTCCGGCTATCCGTTCGGTCTCTTCGGGACGCGTACTTTCGCCTGCTTGCTGGAGACGTGGCGCATTCCCGGAGTCCTCCAGCGGATCGCGGTGTGTTACTTGCTCGCTTCGCTGCTCTTTCTCTATTGCCGCAAACCGGCACTGAAGCTGTGGACCGGCGCTTGCCTGTTCGGGTACTGGCTGGTGCTCGCCTGGGTGCCGGTTCCCGGTGTGGGTGCGCCCGATCTAGCGACGAAAGGGCAGCACCTCGCCGGTTGGCTCGATCGGGTGGTGCTGGGCAAGCACCTCTGGGTCTATGGCAAGGTCTATGACCCCGAGGGGATCTTGAGCACCATTCCGGCACTGGCTACGACGCTACTAGGTCTCTTCGCCGGCTTGCTCTTGGTCTCTGAGCGGCCGGCGGTGGAGAAGGTCGCGCGGTTGTTTGTACGCGGCGCATGGTTGGTGGTGGGCGGTGCCGTGTGGGGTTGGTTTTTCCCCATCAGCAAGGGGCTGTGGACTAGTTCTTACGCGGTGTTCACAGCCGGCCTGGCGACCTGCGCGCTGGCGCTATGTTTGTGGCTGTTCGATGTGGAGCGGCATCCACGGATCGCGCGACCGTTGGTGATTTATGGGGTCAATGCGATCGTCGTCTTTGTGGGCAGTGGAGTTCTGGCGCGGACGTTGGGTATTTTGAAGATTGGCGAGAAGACCGTGCACGCTTGGATTTATGGGGGAGCGTTTGCTTCGTGGTTGCCGCCTTATGTAGCTTCGTTGGCGTTTGCGTTGGTCTGGGTGGTGGGGTGGTTCTTGGTGCTTTGGGGGATGGGGCGGCGGGGGATCGTGATCAAAGTGTAGGACCGGCCCCCCTCCTCTTAGTCGGCGGCTTGTGCACCCGCCGCCCGCGAGCTACAAACCTGGTCGTACTTGGCGATGTGGTTGGCGAAGTCGCTGAAGTCTCGGGCTTTCTTCTTGTAGAGGGTGAGCATCTGGGGGCAGTCGCCGTAGAGGGTTTCGAACTGCTTGCGGTAGCTCTTCTTCTTGATCTTGACCGGCGCCGAGTCGCCTTGAGCTACGACGTAGGATTTCTTCTCGTTGCCGAAGGCCGGGATGCCTCCCAGGGTGAAGGTTCCTTCCTTGCCGTTGGTGAGGGAATAGACCTGGAAGTTTTGGTCGAAGCCATGGTTGACGCGCAGGAGGATGACGCGGTTGGACTCATCCGGCCAGGCGACGGCGTCGAAGATCAGTTCGTTGACGTTCTCGATCTGGCTGTAGTCGGTGTTGGAGGCTTTCTCGATGGTGGTGATGGCTTCGCCGACCATCGCCACCTTGGTCCACAAGTCGGCCGAGGCGCTCAGGCGCACGACATCTTCGGCTTTGAATCGGGTTCTCCTGCCGTCGGCTTCGATCAAGGTGAACCGGCTCAAACCGCGGAAGGTCCACACCGAACGGCGGATTACACCGTAGAGGACCTCTCCCTCGGTGGTGAGCACCTGGACGATGCCGTCGGGAATGAAGTCGACGGGAGTGAGAAAGCCGAGATTTCGATCGGTCAGATCCTTGGCGCTGAGGGCGGCCGGTGTGGTCAAGGCGATGAGGAGAGCGAGGAGGCTCAGGGATGTGGTGACGGTCTTGCGGCGAAGGTTCATCGGGTTGTCCTCTCAGTTGATTGCTTGCATCCTTGGCTCTGCCACACCCGTTTTCCCCGCCTTCCCGGCGCGCGGGACCTTGTGGCAACGGGGGTGGTAGAGAGCAGGAGCCGTGCCAGCCAGGAGGTGGGGCTGGAAGCAAGAAATCGTCCTCGATGGAGGACGTTGCGGGAGGCGATGAGAGGAGGAGTGAGGGAGGAGAGTCAGTAGAGGAGATACCGCGCGCGTGTTTGGCGCCAGCTGAGGTGGTCGGCCGAGTCCGATTCCAGAATCTCTTCGATGGGCTGGCCCGCTTGGAGCGTTTCGTGGAGCTTCGAGGACCCGAGTAACCAGGTGAGCGCCGCGCCTTCGCGTCTCCACTCGAATCCGGGCTGGGTCGCGAGGGCGGCGAGTAGCTCAACGCCCAACCGGTAGGGCTGGGCTTGAGCCGGGTCATTGACTTCGACCCGGAAACCGTGGCATTCCTGGTCGAGATACTTGGGGCTCGGGGCTGCCTTGGAGGCGCGGGGGGTGAAGGTGGTGGGGGTGAGGGTGAAGCCGGGAACGGACACCTGTATGTTCGCTGGATCGAGCCAGGGAGCGCCGAAAAGCAAGAAAGGGGTCTCGGTGCCGCGGCCTTCCGAGAGTTTGGTCGATTCGAGCAGGGCGATTCCGGGGTAGGCCAGAGCGGCTTCGGCGGTGCGCAGGTTGGGCGAGGGTGGGATCCAGGCGCGGCCGGTGTCGGCCCAGGTCATCGACCGTTTCCAGCCGGTCATCGGGATCACGGTGAGCTGGGCGGGCTTGGCCAGGGTTGAATTGACATAGCGGGCCATCTCGCCGAGGGTGAGGCCGTGCACCAAGGGACCGGGGGCCAGGTTGACGAAACTGGCCGGCACTCGGTCGCGCGGCGCGGCGCTGGGGCCTTCGACGCGCTCGCCGCCCAGCGGGTTGGGGCGGTCGAGCACGGTGAAGCCGATGCCGGCCTCGGCCGCCGCTTCGAGGCAGTGGATCAGGGTGCTGACGTAGGTATAGAAGCGCACTCCCGCGCCTTGCA
>QIHU01000266.1 GCA_003231035.1 Acidobacteriota bacterium | reverse complement strand
GTGGAGCAACAGCGGCTAAAGAACTGGCGTGCTTGAGCCTCTTGGCCGGACTCGAAATAGGCTACAGACAGGTAGAAGAGTAGCACGGGGTCCTCCTTGAGGGTGGAGTTGGCCCGACCCAAGTACTCGATCGCCAGGTCCCAACGACGGGCGCGATAGGCGACCTCGCCGGCGAAGAACTGGGCCTCCGCATGCCAAGGATTTCCGTCAGCCAGCTGGCTGGACAGTTGCAGAATCTCGTCGAAATCCTCTTTGTAAGTGGCCGCGAGGGCCATCTGGCGCGCTCGTGCCAAGGTTTGACGATCGTCGGTCGAGAGGTGTTGGGTCGGTGCCGTCTCGGTGGTTGCGCTGTCGATGGTTGTGGTGTCCGCAACAGGGTTATCGGTAGCAGGTTTCTCGGTAAGAGGGTCCTCGGAGGCTGGTTCATCGCTTTGCGCGACGATGGCCGAATCCGCGGCTGGGAGGCCGCGAGCGATTTGCCGACCCAGCTTCGAGATCTTGCGGCTAGCGCGCACCGCTTCCGGTAAGCCGTCGTAGTAGCTCTGACCATCGGTCCACCTTGCAAGCTGAACTTGGCAACTGAGGATGGTCTGTGCCGTTGGACGATCGGAGCGCGAAGGGGGGCAAGAGGTGAGCTCTTCCACCGCTTCCGCGCAGTGGCCAGCGTCGGCTCGGGCCAAGCCGCGTAGGCACCGTGCCCGCGGGTTGCTCGGCTGCGCCGCCAAAACGGCGTCGGCTTCGGCGATGGCGGCGTCATAGCGCCGCTCACCGAGATAGATATCTCCCAGCATCAACCGCCATCTAGAGACCCCGGGCGACTGGGCGATCAGCTTTTTGAGCTCCTCGCGGCGGTTCTCGGCCGGTAGGCGGGCTAGCCGATTGGCGGCGCTGCGGATAGCCAAACTCTCGAAAGCCGGCACCGCGATCAACCGGCCCTCGGCGATCCAGCGGCTGGCGAAGGTCTCGTATTGCGCGCGCTGCTCGGTGGGTAGGTCAGCGCTGGCGTAGCTCCCGGCGAAGAGGCGCTCGATTTCCGTGAGCTGGTCGAAGGAGTCGCGAAAGCCGGTCTGGTTGTCGAGCGCCGCCTCCGCCAAGCCGGTCTGGGCCCAGCACTGGCTCAGCAGGACGGGATCCTCGAGAAGGCCGAAGCAGGCGACGCGCAGGTTGGCGCGAGCGCGCTCGAACTGGTTGTCGTTCAAGGCTTGGCCGCCATCGCGCAGCAGATTCAGATAAAAGCTGTCCGCCGCGCTCAGTGGCAAGGCGATGGCCACCGTCGCCGCCAGGACGAAGACCATTGGAAGTCTGAGGTGGTGTTTCCCAGGGTTGAGCGGCTGGCGAGGCTTAGGGTGTTGTCTTTGGGCCATGGTGTGTCTCGCGCTCCTCGGGTGGAGCTGTCAGGTTGGAGCTGTCTGGGATGGTTGGATCGTTAGGAATCCTACCGGAAGGCGGGTTGGCCGGGCAGGGGGCGGTCCTCGATGACCGCTCTGGGATTTGCGGTGGTAAGAGCGTGGGCCGTTTCCTCGCCCCAGCCCTCGCTCAGGGTGCTAAAGGCGGCCGAGAGGCCCGGCGGCCGTCGCGAGAGGTTGTGCGCGTCACTGGCCACGAAATGGACCAGGCCCTCGTCGAGCAGCCGGTTGACGATTCCCCGCGCTCGGTGGCCGAAGGCTCCGGTGAGGCTCATCGCGGTGACCTGCAACAGGGCTCCGCCCTCCACCAGTCTGTCGAAGAGCGTCTCGTCTTCCCGCATCCACGGATACATCTCCGGGTGGGCGATGATCGGTTTCCACCCGCCCACCAGGAGTTCGTGGACCACCTCTTCGGGGTCGGGGCCGTAGCCTTCCTGGCGGCTCAGTTCGAGGAGCAGATAGCGCGACCCGGCGAGGCTCGCCAGGCTGCCGTGGGGTAGGGCTTGGACCTCGTCGAGGAGCTCGATCGAATCGAGGTGAATCTCGCCTCCCAAGAAGAGCCGTGGTTCCTCGCCGAGGCAACCTTGGACCGCGGCCAGTCGCTCTTCGAGTAGCGGACGATCGCCATTCCACCAGAACGGGTGGCGCTGGTGAGGGGTTGCGACGATCATATCGCAGCCATCTTCGGCCGCTCGACGGCACAGTGCCACCGACTCTTCGAGTTCGCTCGGGCCGTCGTCAACACCCGGTAAAAGGTGACAGTGAAGGTCGATCATCGGCGGGACACTAGGCCGCGGAATCGGCCGCTTCGAGGTCGGCTTTGGCCTCGGCCTCGGCTTCGGCCTCGGCTTTGGCGTAGGCCTCGTAGATGCGGTAATGCTTGCCGTAGCGCCCCGAGGCGGGGCGGTGGCGGTTGAGCACCGTGCCGAGGATGCGCACTTCCGCCATCGCCAGCCGGTTGGCGCAGGCTTTGGCGTCCTCGCGCTCGAGCTTGCCCGAGCGCAGGCAGAGCAAGACCCCGTCCGACATCGCGCCCACCAAGGTGGCGTCGGTCACCGCCAGCGCGGGGGTGGTGTCGATGATCACGAAGTCGAATTCCTCTTTGAGGTACTGGATGAGCTCGAACATGCGGTTCGAGGCCAGCAACTCGGCCGGGTTCGGCGGTGTGGGGCCGGAGGTGAGGAGGTATAGGTTGTCGACCTCTGTCGATCGGTAGACATCTCGATCGACCCTACTGCCGCGGGTCAAAAGGCTGACCAGCCCTTGCCGGTTGGAGGTCTTGAAGATTCGATGCACGCGCGGCTTGCGCAGGTCGGCATCCACCAGCAGCACCTTACGGCCGAGTTGCGCCATGACCACGGCGAGGTTGGTGGCGGTGGTGGTCTTGCCCTCGCCGGTCTCGGCCGAAGTGACGGTGACCACCTTTAGCTGCTCGGCGCTAGAGAGCAGCAGGGCGGTGCGCAACGAGCGATAGGCTTCGGAGATGGCCAGCTTGGGCTGGGTGTGGGGGAGCAGCTCAATGGACAGTTCTGACTCACCCTTCTTGGTTTCCATCCATCCGCGGCTGCGCGGTCTGCCCGGTCTTCTCCCATAGTAGTAGCCGTACACGCCGCGGCCGGAAGAGATGTCCGGGATCACCGAGAGCACTGGAAGGTCGAGGAGCCGTTCCACCTCTTCGCTGGATTTGATCGAGCGATCGAAGAACTCGAGCAGGAAGACCGCCAGGATCCCGAACAGGGTGCCGGTCAACAGGCCGAGCGAGACACTACGCCGCAAGGAAGGCAGGATGGCGGTGCGCGGCAGGAGGGCTCGGTCGACCACATCGACGTTGAGGTTGTCCCGCATTCCCATATTGGCCGATATGCTGGTTTCGGATTGTTGCTGAAGGAGTTGGTTGAGGAGCTTTTCGTCGTTCTCCAGTTCGACTTGCAACCCCTTGTACTCGCCGGCCGCGGTCTGCTCGTCGATCGCCGTCGAGGTGAGTCGGTCGATTTCGCGCTTGAGCTGCAGTTCACGGCTGCGGTCGGTCTGTAGCGCCGCGTAGGCGGTCTGTAGCGCCTGGCTGGCCTTTTCGTCGATCAGCTTGTCCAGTTCGCCTTGGCGTTGGTCGATCGTCGCCCTGAGGTCGACCATCGTCGGGTGAC
This sequence comes from Acidobacteriota bacterium, assembly GCA_003231035.1. GTDB lineage: Bacteria > Acidobacteriota > Thermoanaerobaculia > Multivoradales > SZUA-115 > SZUA-115. Next base: position 9,191 of record QIHU01000266.1, on the reverse strand, counting down.
CTTCTTTGAAGGTTTGCAGCTTGGTTTGATACTCGCTCCTAAGCTTCAATAAATCGGCCCGCGTGTCGCCTACTAGGCCGCCGGAGAGGCTATCCGCCAGCGACTCTCTGGGGGTCGATTGCAGCTGGCGATAGCGCGCTTCCTTATCGATACGTTGGGCGGTGGCGTCGGAGTAATCTTGGCTGATCGATGCCAAGCCGCGGCGGGTGATGTTGGACTCGGGGTCGAAGGTCACCATGTTCTGCTCGCGGTTGAACTGTTGCAGATTCCGCTGCCCGGCGACGATCTTGCTCTTGACGTTCTCAATCTCTTCGTCGAGGAAGGTGGAGGCGTTGGAGGTGGTGCGAGCCCGTGCCTTGACTCCCATGGCGATGAAGGCCTCGGCGAAGGCGTTGGCGGCCCGCATGGCGAACTGGGGCGAATCGGAACGGTAGACCAGGTCGACCAGCTGCGTCTTGCGAATGGGGATGACTTGGAGCCCGCCCCCGAGCCGCTGCGCGATCTTGCCGACCACCGCGCTGTCCGCGTCGGCGGAGGCGGTGGTGCCTTCTTGCGCCGCCACCACTCGATTGAAGTTGGGGTCGTCTTGCAAGCGCAAAAGCCGCACCACGTCTTCGGCCAGTCCGCGGCTCTCCAGGAGTTTGTACTGCGTTGGGTAGTACTCGAGGTTCCACCAGTTCTCCATGAACAGACCGGCCCCGCCCGAGAGTGAACTGACGTTGACCCGCTTGATCTGGATCCGCGCCCGTGCTTCGTAGACCTTCGGCGTCATCTTGTAGCGCGCCGCGTGGTAGGCGAGCATCGTTAGGATGATCGCGGCCACCACCTTCCAGTGGCGGCGCAGGCGGCGCAGATACTCGCCGAGGTCGAGGTCGAACTCCGGGCCGACCGGCGAGCCACCGTCGGCCGGAGACGGGTGGGAAGGGAGGCTCAAAAGAACGACTCTTTGACCACGATCACATCCCCGGCTTTCAGTTCGACATCGGCTCTGCGGCCGTTGATGATCTCTCGCAGGTTGACCTCGATCTCCTCTTGACCCTCGGTGGTTTCGCGTCGAATCAGCGCCCGTTTGCCGGCTCGGTCGGTCGGACCACCGGCTTTTGCGATGGCGGTCAGGAGGCTGATGCGTTCCGAGTCTTTGAAGGCCACCGCGCCCGGTCGGTTGACCTCTCCGAGGCAGTAGACGCTGACTTCGATGGCCGGTGAGACATTGATCAAGTCGCCGGAGTAGATGGGGATATTGAGCGTTCGGCTACCGCGTAGCATCAACTCGTCGACAGGGATTTGCAGCTGCGCCGAAAGGCCGTTCTCGGAGCGCCGCATGACGTAGATCGTGTTGCCGTGCTCGGGGGATAGGCCGCCCGCCGCGGTGAGGGCTTCGATCAGCCTCCAGCGGCCGGAAAACTGTAGGTTCCCCGGTGTGTTGACGGCACCGATGACCGAGATCGGCCGCGAGCGGAACTCGACAACGCGCACCGTTACCGTCGCCCGTTGCAGCAGATCCTTTTCCAGAAATTCCTGGATCTCGCGGCTCACTTGCGCGGTCGTCCGCCCCTCGACGGTGAGCGCGCCGATCAAAGGCAAGGTGATGGTGCCGTCTGCCTGAACCCGCACCTCCGAACTGGCATCCGGCTCTTCGAGAACCTGAATATCGATCAGATCCTTGGGGCCGATCCGGTAGCCGGTCGAACCCTGCTGCGCGCCCGCGGAAGAAAGACCGACGAGTGCGCATACCATCAAGAAGAAGAGGTGTAACTTGTTCATTCTATTGGCCCATCTGGACACGGGTGCAGCTGGTGAGGGATCGTACAGGAGAGCGGAGGGAGGCGTCTAGCGGTCAACCATTCTAGCAGGTGAAGGAAGCTGGCAAGCGAACCCACCTACCAGGCGAACGAATCGCTGCCGAAGCCGACGGAGGAGCGCAACACCGTTACCGTGCGGTCGAAGAGGTCGAGGTTCGAGTCGTAGTCGGTGCGGTACAGGCCGATACCCAGCCGCAAGGAGCGCCAGAGTTCGAATTCGACGCTGGCACCGAGGGTGGTCAGATCGTCCTGGCGTTCAAGGGCGGCGGTGGAGAGGCGCTCGTAGTCGAGACTACCGACCTCGGCGTAGCCGCGCAGCGAAAGCCGGCGTCCGACCTCGAAACGGACACCGCCGCCGAAGCGCTGGTCGGTGAAGTAGGCGTAGTCGCTGCTCAAGGAGTACACCAGGCCGCTTTGGCCGTAGAACTGAACGCTGAGGCGTTCGGAGGGTTTGATCTGGATCAGAAGGTCGCCGGTGGGATCGTCGAAGTCCGGGAAGTTAGCGGTGTTCTCGGCTTCGAGGCTGCGCAGCGCCACGTTGGCGCGCACAAACAGGGTGTCGCGGTCGTACTCGACGCCAAAAAAGGGGGCGGTACCGGAGTTGGCGCGGCTGAAAGTGGGGTCCCTAAAATTGACCTCGCTGGCCTCGAAACCGAGCGAGAAGGCGATGCGGCGCCGCGGGCGCCAACGCAGGCCGGCATTGATCACCGTTTCCTCGCGATCGAGACGCTGCAACTCGGGGACCCGGCTGTCGGCGAGCTCCTGGGTCAAATTCTCGGTCTCGAGGCTGTAGGCGTCGGCGTAGATCGAGATGGCTCCGGTGAGCTCCACTTCGGTGCTCATTTGCACCCGCAACTGATCGCTAGTGATCTGTTGCTCGAACTCCGCGGTCACCACGTCTTGCACCTTCATCTGTTGTACCGTCGCCTCGATTTTCAGTCGGTTGAAGTAGGCGAAAAGGCCACCGCCGTAGCGCCCATTCCACCGCCGACGCTCCGTTTGATCCTGCCAGTAGACGTACTCCGGCAGGGCGTGGACCGCCCAGATCACCTTGGAACCGGTGCGCAGGTAGCCCCGCAGGCCGAGGCCGGCGGTGGCGGTGATGTCCGAAACCTCTTGGCCGCTGGTCTCGGCGAAGACGTTGTCGATGAAGGCGAGATCCTTGACCGTGGCCCAGGGGTCGAGGCGCAGCGGTCCGAGCGACCAGCGCGCCTTCTCGACCGCCTCCTTCAGATGGCCCTCTAGAGCCTCGCCCCGTTCGCCCAGGCTTCCGGGCGCCGTATACTGTGCGAACTGCGCGGCTGCGCCACGGGCCATCAAGAGCGCCGTGACCAGCCCCAAGACGCAGATCCAACTTCGCATGACATTCTCCTTGCTCTTATCCTCACGGCTCGCTGCCGTGGTGCGCGGTGGCGGCATGATACGTCAAGGCGAGCGCTTGCCGGAGATTCTGGCGGCCGTGGGCCTCCTGATCCTGGCATTGCCCTTCGGCGGGGTTACGCCGTGGGCCTTCACCGCCTCGTTGGTGGGTAGTTTTCTTCTCCTCGCTTTCGCGCTAGCTCTGACCCCCAAGCTCAAGCCGATGGTCACGGTGAGGACGCCGGCGGCGGCGCTGGCTTTGCTCGCCCTCCTCGGCTGGGCGCAGTCCTGGTCTCTGCCGGCGGCGGTGGTCCGGCTCGTCTCACCCGAGCACGCCCGCCTCTTCACCGAAGCGGCCTCGCTCGCCGGTCGCGAACAGGGGGCGATGAGCTTGTCCCTGGCGCCCGCCCTCAGCCGCTCCACCGCCCTATTCTTTCTTGCCGCCGCCGCCTGCCTGCTAAGCGGAGCGCTGATCGGCGGCGGGCGGCGCGGGCGGCGGCTGTGCGCCCTGGCGTTCGGTGGTGCGGTGCTGATCCAACTCCTGATCGGTCTGCCGGACGTCCTCGCCGGCCGGGCGATGATTTGGGGAGTCGAAGTGCCGAGCGCACCGGGCCGGTTGCACGGCACCTTCGTCAATCCCAACCACTTCGCCACCTATGCCGGAATGGTTCTGCCTTGCCTCTTCGCCTGGGCCTGGTGGTCGGTGAGACGTGGAATGGAGGAGGACAAGGGCGCGCGACGGCTGCTGAGGATCGCCCCTCCCCTTGGGCTGTGGTTGGTGGTCTTCGCCGGCTTGACGATGAGCGCCTCGCGGGCGGCGATGTTGGCGGCGTTGATCGCGGTGGCGCTGCAAGGCGCCCTGCTAGCCCACCACTATCGGCGCTGGAAACTGGCCCTCACCGCGGCGGCGCTGGCGTTGATCGGTCTAACCGCCGGTCTTTGGCTGGGGCTTAGCCGGGGTTTGAGTCGCTTGGTGGAAACCAACCCCTTTGACGTTTCGATGGGCTCGCGGCTGGCCGCGTGGAGCGGCACCTTGGATCTCTGGCGCCGCTTCCCGTGGCTCGGCAGCGGTCTGGGGACTTTCCGTGACGGCTTCCCGCTGGTCCAGCCGCGCACCTTGGGCCGGGACTGGTGGCACGCGCACAACGACTACCTGGAGCTGTTGGCCACCGCCGGCGTGGTGGGAGTCTTGGCGCTCCTGGTGGGTGGCGTCGCGCTGATCCGCCGGCTATCCCAGAATTTCCGCCAAGGCGAGCGCAGCGAAGACCGCGCCGCCGCCCTCGCCGCGCTGGGAGTGGTGGTGGCAATCGGCATTCACGAGGCCTTAGACTTCGGTCTGACCATGCCGGCCAACGCCTTGACCTTGGCGCTACTCTGCGGGCTGGCCGCCGGTGTGGCTACCGATGTGGGCCGTCGAGGAGGCGCACCGCGCCGGGAGTGACGGCTTGAGTTCCGAGCGACTCGATCACCAGGTGGTGCTCGCCAGCGGTCACCTCGAGCGGTAGGCGCAGAGGTTCGCCAGGCAGCACCGGCAAGGTGGCGAGGGTGCGACCGTCCCAGTGGACGGTGACCGCCGCTTCGCTGGAGGGGGAATCCAGCTGGATCTCAAGGCCGTGCGCCGAGGAGCTCAGCAGGTTGAGCTGCGTCGTCGTGCCGCCCTGGAACCAGGCGGCGGCGGGCCAGCGCTCGGCGCGCAGAGTTTCCCGGCGAGTCCGAGCCCAGTCGGTGGCGGTGGGGTCCCCGGCCGCTTCCTCGACCGCGATCCGGGCCCGCCAGTAAGCCGGGCTGTTTTGACCCAATGGGTGGACTCTCTCCAGCGTGGCGCGTGCCTCCACGGTGCTCTTGCGCGCGACCAGCAGCTGGCTCTTGGCGATGAAATAGGGCGCCCACTCCGGCCGCCAAGTCTCCGTGGCCTGCCGTTGGATCGACTCACCGCGATCGAGTTGCCCGCCGAGCAACGCGGTTTCGGCGCGCAGCGCCTCACTAGTGACTTGGCCGTCGGCTTGCCCTGCTGACTCGACGGCATGAGCGATCCGTCCGATCACCTCCGGGGGTAGCGGGCAGGAACCGATCCGGCACAGCGGCCGCGCCCACCTCAACCAGCGCCGCAGGTGGCGGGCGGTGATGGTGTCGGCAAGACCGGCGGGCAGCCGCTGCATCACCCGGGTCATGGTGGTGGCGTAGCGCCGATCGAGCGGTGTCTCGCGAAGGATCAACAACAGCCGGTCGCGAGCCCCCAACAGATCTCCCGCGGCCAACCGCGCCTCGGCCTCGGCAAACCCAGCGGCGAAGTCGGCGTCGAGAACCTCGTACCAACGTTGGGTGGCCAGCGAATAGCCATGCCAGTCGCCACCGGCTTCGAGCAGCGAGCGCACATGACGCCAGGCGTAGGGCTGTGCTGGCACCAGCGCGAGAGCCTCCTCGACCTCCTCGGCGGTTGCCAACCAGGCGCCGATCAAGCGTGGAAAACTCTCCGGGTCGGCCAACCCCCGGCGCAGCAGATCCTGTGCCTCCCGCCGCTTCGAAGGTGGCAAGCTGGGCCACAGCTCCAGGTAGGCCATCGAAAGAAAGCTGGCCGGCTCCGCCTTGCCCGGTCCCAGCACGGTCGCCTGCCACAGTGGAGCCTCCCAGGCCGGCGCCGCCATCAACAGCCGATTGTCCCGGCCGATCGACCACCCCAAATAGGTGCTGGCTCCGAGCAGCGTGGAGGCCCCCCAATTGGCCGGCCGCCGATGGAGAACCTCGGCGGCCAGTTGTCGAGAAAGCTCCAGCCGGTCCAACCGCTCCGACCGCCCAAGGGTGGCCTCCTGGCGCAAGACCTGGCGCACTAAGGCGCGAGCGGCGAGCACCCGCGCCTGCTCCAAATCCGGCTCCCGGCGCATACGCTCGACCACGGTGGCCTCGACCCCCAGCAGCGGCGCCACCCGCGCCACCAAAGCTTCCCGCTGGGTGCGGTAGCCGGTGAAACGCAGCAGCGCAACCAAGGCGAACAACAGGGCCGGTACCAGAAGTGCTACCCGCAACCGGCCGCCGCGAGGCGCCACCTTGCCGAAGGAGTGAGATCTGAGGCCTTGGGAGTTCACGGTCGCCACGATACTGAATTGTGGGGCTGGCGAGAATAGGCGGAGGCCACGAAAGATGAAAAGGTGAGGCATATGGAGCGTCGGAACATTCGATTTCGCCCACCGCGCATCGCCTTCAACTCCGAGGTGCGTTGGGTTCTGGCGCGTGCCTTTGGACCGGTCGCGACAAATCTGGGCGAACTCGTCGCGGTCTGGGATTCGCGGGCGGCGATCGAGCTTGCGGACCGGCTTGGCTTGACCGCGCGGATCGCCGCTCGTCAGCCTCCCTCTCTCCTGGTGACGGAGTTGGGGAAGGCCGGAGCCGATGGTTTGCGCGCCACGCGGCTGGCGGTGAGCGCCGCCGACTTGCGCTTGGATGCGGTGGCCGAGGCGGTGGCGCGGGTGGCGGCGGATCGTGGGGTATCGATCGCCTTCGTCAAGGGCTACGCCCTGCGCCTCCTAGGAGTGGTCGTCGAGGGCGGGCGCGGTTCGGCGGATTTGGATGTTCTGGCGCCGGTGGAAGCGCTCGAAAGGCTGCAACTGGCGCTGCTGGAAGCTGACTTTCGGCCTTCCGGTGGCAGCGAATTCGAGCATCAGTTGCCGGCGCTGATCCATTCCTCGGGAGGGGTGGTCGAGGTCCATCGGATGCTGCCTGGGGTACGGGTGGGACCGTCGGCGGCGCGCGGAGAGTCGGTGACCTGGAATGGCCTGAATGCAGCTGATCTCCTGGTTGAAGCAGTGCCCTTACCGGGGCGGCGGCCTTGGCCGCCGGAGTGCCGGGTGGCCCAGCGGCGGGTGCTGGTCGCTCACCTGCTGGCCCACGCTATCGCTCAGCACGGTTGGGCGCCGCACGGCTACCCGGCGTTCAGGATGATCGCGGATCTGATCGATCTGGGGGTGATGCCCGAGGAAGGTGCCGCTGAGTGGGAGTGGGTCGTCAAGGCGTTGGGCCAGAGCTTGCACCCCGCGGAGGCGCAGGCAGCCGGCCGGCTGGCTCAACAGTTGCGCGACGGCGACCTGAGCGCTGGTGAGGCCAATCCAGACGCGGAGCCGGTGGCGGCTCTCTTGCACCATCTGCTGGCTGGTGCCATGGATTCCGAATATCGAAGTTCCTTGCGCTTTCGCATGCTCGCCGAGCCGCTTTCAGACAAAGGGGGAGTCGGTGCTCTGTTCTCCGTCTTGCGCCACACGGTCCTGCCGACCCGAGCGGAGATGGGCCGCATCCACGGCACAACGCCGAGCCTAATCGGCTATCTGGGGAGGCTTCTCTGGCGCCCCGTGGACTTAGCGCTACGCGCCGGCCGCTACGCTCTCAGTGCGTGGCGGTTGCGCTCGCGGTAAGCTTTGGCTGCTAACAGCCCATCAAGAACAGATCATCGTCACTGCCGTAACGAAGCCGCTGGAGTTCCTCTTTTCGTGACTCGCAAGAAGAAATCGCCTTCCTCTTCCTCCTCCACCATCGCCGCCGCCACTCGCGGGGTCAGTTGGGCCCGAGGGTCGCTGGTGTTGCTCTTGGCGGTGCCGCCCTTCTTGATCTCGCCGACGGCGCGCGAGGCCTTTCGGCTGCCGAAATTGATGGCCAGCGAGTGGCTGGCTCTGCTCAGTCTCGTCTTCCTGGCCTGGGCAGTGAGCGGCCAGCGCGAGGTCAACATTCGACGTTTGGGTCGCAGCGTGGCGCTGCGCATCGTCGTTCCCATCCTGATTGTCGCCACCCTAACTCTGGCCACTACCGCCGCTCCCCACTTCGTGCGCGATGGCTTGATCGATCTGTGGATCGGCGCTGCCTGTCTTGCTGGGTGGAGTCTCGCCTTCAAGGGTGAGCAGCTACGGCGGCTCTTGCACTGGATGATGGTGCCGGCGGTGGTACTGGCGGCAATCGGGGTGTTGCAGGTGCATGGTGCCACGCCGCTGGAATTTCTGGGCCAACAAACGCAGCGCCTCGGGGTCACCTCGTTGGCGGGGAACCCGGGTGACCTGGGTGCCTACCTGCTACTGCCTTGCTTGCTGGCCCAAGTCGGACTGCTTGGCAAGAAGCGGCGCTGGCTGTGGGCGCTGGCGCTAGTCTTGTGCGGCTACGCTTTGGTCGTCACCCAGACGTTCACCGCCATCGCTGGCCTGGGACTGGCGACGGCGGTGCTCTGGTGGCGCCTCTTGCCGCGCCGTCGAGCGTTGGCGATCTTGGGTGGTGGTGCGGTTCTGTTGGCTCTCGCCGTGTTGACGGTGGCACCGCTGCGCAGCCGGGTGGCGGGCAAGGTCGACCATGTGCGCCGGGGCGATATCAACCGGGTGCTCACCGGGAGGCTCGATGGTTGGTGGGCGGCGGTTTGGATGGTACACGCTCACCCGCTGACCGGCGTGGGGCACGGCGCCTATCGCGCCTCGTTCTCGGAGGCCAAACTGGCCCTCACCGACGACGGAGTGACCTTTCTCAGCACCCACAACCAGCCTTTCTTTTCCAACGCTCACAACGAGTATCTGGAGGTGGCGGCGGAATGGGGGCTGCCCGGTGTGGTGGCGCTGCTGTGGGCGTTGTGGCTTCTATTTGGCTGCCTGCGCCGGATGGGCGAGGAAGGCCAAGACGGTGACGAGGGGGCGGTACCGGCCGCCAGCCCCAGCGACCGGGCGCTGGCCTGGAGCGCGGTGGCGGGTTTCGTCGTGGTGGCGCTGGCTTCGTTTCCATTCCGCATCGCCTTGACCGCCTTTCCCATACTGGTGCTCTTGGCTTGGATCGTCCGTGCCGGTGGCGGGTGGACTCCGCGGCCGGCTGCACCCAAGGAAACGGCGTGAAAGGGCGCACGCTGGCGGGAATCTTGGTGTTGGTCGCGCTGCCGGCTTTGGTCGTTCAAACGCGCCGCGCCGGGGACCGGATCGGCGCGAGTAAGACGTTGTTGCGTGCCGAGCAGGAGACCCTGGCCAGCTCCAGCAGCGGCCAACTCGATCCCTTGGTCTTGCGCACCAATCTGGTGCT
>QIHU01000026.1 GCA_003231035.1 Acidobacteriota bacterium | reverse complement strand
CGCGAGTAATCGCGGCGGTCAGCGTCGTCTTACCGTGATCGACATGGCCGATCGTACCCACGTTGACGTGCGGCTTAGACCGCTCAAACTTCTCCTTGGCCATAGCGACTCGAATCCTCCTCGCGCTACGCAGCGCGCCTATTGTTGGCGTAAGCCTCGCTAATTTCTATTGTACGGTTGCTTGCTTGGTGCTTGTATGGAGCCCACGACCGGGTTTGAACCGGTGACCTCTTCCTTACCAAGGAAGTGCTCTACCACTGAGCTACGTAGGCATAGTGAAAGAGCGCGAACCTTCCCAGGCCGACCAGCTAGGACGGTTCCACGGTCAAACCTAGCGATTGTACCCATCCCTACGCCCCCTGTAAACCCCCCGACTTTCGAAGTGGGGAGCGGTGTAGAGTACGCGATTGCACGGGCGGTGAGGTTTTCGATGAAAATCGCCATGAACACCACGGCTCTGAACACCACCGCGCCGCACTCTCAGCGGGAGCGGCCGATATTGTCACTCCTGGCGTCACGGCGCAAGAGTTTTCTCCAATACCTACTCACCGACAGCGCTGGGCGCATCTCAGGGCTTCGCCGCAACAGGAGAACGCCCGGAAAGACTGGAGCGGGAGACGGGATTCGAACCCGCGACCAACAGCTTGGAAGGCTGTGACTCTACCCCTGAGTTACTCCCGCTCGGGATGGCGCCGAGCGCCGCTGCTTTGAGACTCACCGACCACGATTGGCGGCCATCTAGCTGAAATCAAACATGGTGGAGGCGGATGGATTCGAACCATCGTAGGCTTACGCCGGCAGATTTACAGTCTGCTGCCATTGTCCACTCGGCCACACCTCCCGATCCATCTCTAACTTCCAAACCCGGCTGGAGCCGGCACCCGGAATCGAACCGGGGACCAACGGTTTACAAAACCGTTGCTCTACCGCTGAGCTATGCCGGCGGTCCCCGACAGGGTCTCGATCCGCCGGGGAAACCTCGACTCGACCAAGCGGCAGGAGCATAGCCGTTTCGACGGTCGGAGGCAAGACCGAGATGGGCTGGATCTGGAATTCCGCTTACTCAGACTGATTCTCGCGTTGACGAACCGCCTCATAGAGCACCGCGGAGGCGGCCGTGGCCAGATTCAACGACTCCACTCGCCCCTTCATCGGCAGCCCCAGTAGCCGGTCGCAACGCTGCCGGGTCAACGATCGCAGCCCCTTCTCCTCACCGCCAAAGCAGAGGACTACCTTGCCGGTCAAGTCAGCCCGCCAGACCGCGTCCCCTCCCCCAGCAATACCGTAAACCCAAAAACCGTCCTCCTTGAGCTCCTTCAGGGTACCAGCGGTGTTGGTGATCCGCTCGATCGACAGCCACTCACTGGCTCCCGCGGAAGTCTTGGCCACCGTCGGCGTCAGCTTGGCCGAGCCGCGATCACGAATGAGGACTTTGCCCGCTCCTACTCCTTCGCAAACACGCAGCAGTGCGCCGAGGTTGCGCGGATCCTGGACATCTTCGACCAAGACCACAAGTTCCAGGTCCGCTCCGGCCGCTCTAGGTCGCTCCTCGCCGGTTCGGGAGGGTTGAAGATCGGCCACAAACCCGTTGTGAACCACCTGCGCCAGAGTCGCGAGAAGAGCCGGAGGCAAGGCGGCACAGGGGACCTGGTGGCGCTCGCACAGCTCTTCGATCTCCTGCTCGCGCCGATCTCGTCGCGAGCGGCCGAGCCAGACCCCCTTGACTGCCCGCGGCCGATGGCGCAGAGCTTCGCGAACGGGATGAAATCCGTAGAGTTGAGCCACGAAGAGAAAGTATCAGACCTCGAGGAACTGCCCCATCTAGTCGGCAAAAAAAAGAGGCGGCTCGTTCGAGCCGCCTGGAATCGGAACCGATATCCTAAGGATAGCTTAAAATTAGCCTCCTTAGGTACTGCTGCCGCGACAAAGCCGCGGCGGTAGTGTTAGCCCCACACTCCCAGCTTGCGGAGCGTCTCGGTGGTAAGGCCACCTTCGGCGAGGTCGTTGGCACGCTCGTGCACCGCCGACCTCTCCTCCGCTCAGCAAGGGATCGCTAGGTCTCCAGGACCTGAGCCTCTTTGGACTCAAGGGTGTTTCCGATCTCGCCGATGTAGTGGTCGTGGAGCTTGTGAATCTCGTCGTGACCTCGTCGCTCGTCGTCTTGACCGATCTCTTTCTCTTGCTCCAGCGCCTTGATGCCGTCGTTGCCGTGACGCCGTGCCTGGCGGACGCTGTTGCGTGCGTGTTCGGCCATGTCGTGGGCGCGCTTCACCATCTCCTTGCGCCGCTCTTCAGTCAAGGGTGGAACCGGGATGCGAATAACCCGTCCATCGTTCGACGGATTGAGCCCCAGATCGCCTTGGATAATCGCCTTCTCAATCGCCCCAATCTGACTGGGGTCGAAGGGCTGCGCCACGATCAACGTCGCATCAGCCACCGAGAGGTTGGCCACTTGGTTGAGCGGCGTCTGAGTCCCAAAGTAGTCGATGGTGACGCCATCGAGCAACGCGATCGACGCTCGCCCCGTTCGAACCTGCTTGAGCTCATTGCGGAAGTGGTCCACCGCCTGCTTCATGCGCGTTTCGGTGTCGCGAAATACCTCTTTCATGCTCGTTCCTCCAGCTCAAGGTTACCGCGACTTCACCACTCTTGTGATGTGGTCGCATTGAATCAACGGAGGCGCCGCGGGAGCTAGCTCATCTCCCTCGAGGCAGCCTCCGGTCCCGCATCCACCACCGAACCAACCTTCTCGCCCACCACCACTCTGCGAATGTTTCCAGAGCGCATGAGGTTGAAGACGGTGATCGGCATGTTGTTGTCTCGGCACAAGGCTATCGCGGCGCCGTCCATCACCTTCAAGTTGCGCGTCAGGACATCGTGATAGGTCAGCCGAGGCAGCAGTTCCGCGGTCGGATCGAGGTTGGGATCGGCGCTGTACACGCCGTCGACCTGAGTCGCTTTGAGCACCACGTCGACACTCAGTTCATTGGCCCGTAAGGCGGCAGCGGAGTCGGTGGTAAAGAAGGGATTCCCGGTTCCGGCGGCCAGAATCACCACCCGCTTCTTCTCCAGGTGACGCAGAGCTCGGCGGCGAATGAAGGGCTCCGCCACTTCGCGAATCTCGATCGCCGTTTGCGTCCGCGTGGTCACACCACACTTCTCGAGAGCATCTTGCAGCGCCAGCGAGTTGATCACTGTCCCCAGCATTCCCATATGGTCGCCGGTGACCCGATCGATACCGTGGTCGCTAGCCGACACTCCTCGAATAATGTTGCCACCGCCAATGACGATGGCGATCTCCACTCCGAGTTGATGAATCTCGCGAATCTGCTCCGCGACCTTGGCCACGACCTCGCCATCGATGCCGAAACTCTCAGAGCCCATCAGGGCTTCACCCGAGAGTTTGAGCAGGATGCGCTTATAGATGGGAAGGCCGTCCGACATGATTAGCTACCGCCCTGAACCGCCGCCACCTCGGCCGCGAAGTCCTCACTGCGCTTCTCTAGTCCTTCGCCGAGAAGGAAACGGGAGAAACGACGAACGACAATGTTCTCACCCATGGTACCGACCTTGGCGGCGATCATTTCGCCGACGGTCTTGTCGGAGTCCTTGACGTACGGCTGCTCGAGCAAGACCGCCTCGGAGTAGAACTTGCCCAGTTTGCCCTCAACAATGCGGTCGACGATCTTCTCCGGCTTGCCGGCAGCCAAGGCTTGATCGCGGTAGATCTCGCGCTCACGGTCCATGTCGGCTCCGCTCACCTCCTCCCTGCTCAGATAGCGCGGATCGGCGGCGGCGATGTGCATGGCGATGTCTCGAATCAAAGCCTGGAACTCGTCGGTCCGGGCCACGAAATCGGTTTCGCAGTTCACCTCGACCAACACGCCGATTTTCCCTCCGGCGTGGATGTAGGAGCCCACCGCCCCTTCGGCGGTCACTCGTCCCGCCCTCTTGGCGGCCGCGGCCAGCCCTTTCTTGCGCAGGAGATCGACCGCCTTGTCGATATCGCCACCCGACTCGGTAAGAACCGCCTTGCAGTCCATCATCGGGGCGCCGGTGCGCTCGCGGAGTTCTTTGACCATCGAGGCCGTGATCTTCATCTGAGTACTCTCCATATTCCTGGTGCCCCGCGAACCGGCCGCCTCCACTGGGGGCACGGCTCGAATTGGGCATAAAGAAAGGCCAGTGCGAAAAGACTCGACTGACCTTGGCTTTCGTGACTCCGCCCGCTCTCGGGCTTCGCCTAGATACTAGTTCTCGTTCTAGCTGGGCGCGCTCTCGGCCTCGACTGCCTCCGTCTCCACCACCGCAACCGGCTCCGCCCCAGCTTCCACCGCGCCATCCTCGGCCTCGGCATCCTTGGCTTCGATCATCTCTTCCTGTGCCAACTTGCCGGAACCAGCCAGAAAGGCATCGGCGATTTTGCCGGCAAATAGGCGGATCGAACGAATCGCATCGTCGTTGCCCGGAATGACGTAGTCGATCAACTCGGGATCGCAGTTGGTGTCGACGATGGCGATGATCGGGATTCCGAGCTTGTTGGCCTCGGCAATCGCGATTCCCTCCTTCTTGGGATCGACCACGAAGAGCGCATCCGGCAAGTCGGTCATTTTCCGAATGCCTTCGAGGTTGCGATGCATCTTCTCGCGCGCGCGATCCAGACGGAGGCGCTCTTTCTTGGTGAGCTGCGCCTCGGCATCCTCGAGCCGCGTCTCGATCTCGGTAAGGCGATCCAGAGAAGCCTTCAGGGTCACGAAGTTGGTCAACGTGCCACCGAGCCAGCGGTGAGTCATAAAGAACTCGCCGCAGCGCATCGCCTCTTCGCGAACCGCCTGGCGCGCTTGACGCTTGGTACCGACAAAGAGAATCCGCCCGCCTTTCGCCGCCAGCCCATGGACATACTGCAAGGTCTGACGAGCCATCCGCAGAGTCTTCTGCAAGTCGATGATGTAGATACCGCTGCGCTTCCCGAAGATGTAGCGTTTCATCTTTGGATTCCAGCGCTGAGTCTGGTGCCCGAAGTGGACTCCCGCTTCGAGAAGCTCCTTCATGGTGATTTCGACCAAGACCGTACTCCTTTTTGCGCTCTTCTAACGCTTGCTGAACTGGAAACGAGCGCGGGCCCCTTTGAGGCCGTACTTCTTGCGTTCCTTCATGCGCGGATCGCGCGTCAGGAGGCCGGCCGACTTCAGCCGCTCGCGTAGCTCTGAGTTATAGCCCAGCAGCGCGCGGGAGATACCGTGCCGAATCGCTCCCGCTTGCCCGCTTGGCCCACCGCCTCGCACCGTGACGGAGATGTCGAACTTGTCGACCGTCTCGGTCAGCTGCAACGGCTGCTTAATGATCATCTTGAGGACGTCGTTCGGGAAGTATTTGTCAAGGCTGGAGCCGTTGACCTGAACTTCGCCCGAGCCGTTGCGCATGAACACGCGCGCGGCAGCGGTCTTGCGACGTCCTGTGGCGTAAAATTGAACTTCGCTCAAAGCGATCTCCTCGCGCCCGCTCGTCGGTCGGCACACCCGTCTTGACGGGTGGGTCCGTTAGCCGACATGGCGGAACTTCACTGTAAAATTGGATCCCATGACTTGCTGGCTCGCCACAATCAGGCACTCGCCTGCTGAACCGCCAACGGCCGCGGCTGCTGCGCCTCGTGCGAGTGCTGCGTACCGGCGTAGACCTTGAGCTTGGTGAGCTGCGCCCGTCCGAGGCTGTTCTTGGGCAGCATCCCCTTGACCGCTAGCTCGACGAGCCGGGTTGGCCGGCGTTGACGCATCTTGCCAGCGCTCTCAGTCTTCAAATTTCCTGGCCGACCGCTGTGACGGTAGTAGAACTTCTTCTCTTCCTTGTTCCCGGTCAACCGCACCTTGGCGGCGTTGATGACGATCACGAAGTCACCCACATCGAGGTGCACCGCGAAGGTCGGCTTGTGCTTGCCGCGCAGCACATGCGCCACGCGCGTCGCCAAGCGGCCCAGGGTCTGCCCCTCGGCATCGACCACGAACCAATCTTGATTCTCTAGTGCTTCGCCCGCTGTCGGGCTGTAAGTCTTCCTCATTGCAGTCTCGTCTCCGTCCAACTCGGTGGTGGAATCTGGCGGTGTTCGAGTAAAGCTCCTTCGCGTTGACGTACGGAGCCTCACGCGCCAAAGGCGCAGAGCCACCGATACTAGGTGTGGGCTTGCCCCTTGTCAAGGCTGATTTCGCCTTGAACGCACAAAGTTTCAGGACGTATACACTGGCCCCCGCATGACCACCGACAGCAACGCCCAGACCACCTCGTCCGTCGACAAGAGCGGCCGCGCCATCCAAGAGATGTTCGCCGGCGTGGCTCCCCGGTACGACCTGCTAAACCATGTGCTTTCCGGCTGGCTCGACCACTGGTGGCGGCGCCGCGCCGCCGCCGCTCTGGCACCACGGCCAGGCGAGGAGGTGCTCGACCTGTGCTGCGGCACCGGCGACCAAGCCGTCCAGCTAGCGCGCCGGGGAGCCAAGGTCGTCGCCGCCGACTTTTGTCTGCCAATGTTGAGCCTGGCCCAACCCAAACTGCGACGGCTCAGCCCGCGGAAGGACTCGCCTAGCCCTCAACTGGCCGCGGCCGACGCCCTTTGCCTACCCTTCGCTAGCGATCGTTTCTCGGCGGCGACCGTTTCCTTCGGCCTGCGCAACGTCGCCGACCTCGACCGATCGCTGGCCGAGCTGTGCCGCGTCCTGCGCCCCGGCGGCCGCCTGGTGGTTCTTGAGTTCACCATCCCCGAGCCCCGCCTCATCCGCGCCGCCTATCTCTTCTACTTCCAGAAGATCCTGCCACGAATCGGCCGGCTGATTTCACCTCGTGGATGGGCCTACAACTACCTGCCCGACTCGGTGGTGGAGTTCCCGCAGCGCCAGAGCTTCCTCGATCGAATGGCCGCCGCCGACTTCACGGAGCTGCGCTATGACGAGCAGAGCGCGGGAACCGTCTGTATTTACTCCGCCCAAACGGTTCCCTCTGGCGGCTCCCAATGACCCCACTCACTCGCCGCGAAACCGCTTGCACCTTGCTGGACGGCCAACGCATCGCCGCCGAGATCCGCGCCGAAGTTGCCACCGAGGTCGCCCAATTGGTGGGGCAAGGAGGCCGTAGGCCTGGCCTGGCCGTGCTCATCGTCGGCGCCGATCCCGCTTCGAGGGTCTACGTGGGCGCCAAGACCCGAGCCTGCGACAAGGCGGGAATGATCGGACGCACCATCGAGCTCGAAGCCACCGTGAGCGAGGCCGAACTGGAGGCACAGATCGACCGGTTCAATGACGACGACACGGTGGACGGAATTTTGATTCAGCTCCCGTTACCCGCCGGGCTCGGCAACCGGCGGCTGCTCGAGCGTATCGACCCCGCCAAGGATGTCGACGGCTTTCATCCCTACAACATCGGCCAGCTCTGGCTCGGCGAGCCCGGCTTCGAGCCGGCGACTCCCAGTGGCGTCATCGAACTCCTGCGCCGCTACGACATTGCGCTCGCCGGCAAACACGCGGTGATCGTCGGGCGCAGCGCCATCGTCGGCAAGCCGATGGCCGGACTCCTCTTGCGCCACCACTGCACGGTCAGCATCTGCCACTCGCGCACCCGCGACCTGGCCGAGATCTGCCGCCAAGCGGACATCCTAGTGGCGGCGGTGGGCCGCACCGCCTTCCTCGGCCCCGACCACGTCAAGCCGGGAGCGGTGGTGATCGACGTCGGCATGAACCGCATCACCGACCCCGCCGAGGTCGAACGCCTTTACCCAGGCGACCGCAAACGCCGCGCCACCTTGGCCCGGCGTGGCGAGGTCCTGGTCGGCGATATCGACTTCACCCGCGTCTCGGCGATCGCCTCGGCGATCACCCCGGTGCCGCGCGGTGTCGGCCCCTTGACCGTCGCCATGTTGCTGGTCAACACCCTGCGCGCCTCGCGATTGCGGCAAGGTCTAAAATGACCGACTCACGGGACGAGCAAGCCCCCTTCACCGTCGGCCTGACCGGCGGCCTGGCGAGTGGCAAATCGACCGTCGCTCACCTCCTAGCCGAAGCCGGATTCACGGTGATCGATGCCGACCGGCTGGTCGCTGTACTCTACCGCCCGCAAGGAGCCGGCGCCCAAGCGGTGCGCGACCTCTTCTCAGAGGCGGTGCTCACCCCCCAAGGGGCCGTCGATCACTCCGCCCTTGCGAACATTGTCTTCGCCGACGACGACGCCCGAAATCGTTTGGAGGCAGCCATTCACCCCCTGGTGCGCCAACGCTTCGCCGAGATCGCCGCCGCCAGCGACTCCCCCGCCGTCCTCGAAGCCACCCTCCTGGTCGAGGCCGGCTACCCTCCCGACTTCGACCTGATCGTCACCGTCGAGGCCGACCCTAAGACCCGCCTCACCCGCGCCATCGCCAGGGGGCTGGACCCCGAAGCGGCGGCCGCCCGCCTGGCCGCCCAGGGAAGCGGCGAGATGCGCCGCCAGGCGGCGGATTGGGTGATCGACAACGACGGCACCCTGGACGAATTGCAGGCGCAGGTCGACGCCCTAGCCGCCGAGATCCGCCACCGAGCCGCCGCCCAACGCTGAGAGCTTCCCGACCAACGCCCGCCACGCCTTGCCTCGGTGGCCGATAGCGTCCTTGGCTTCGGCGCCCAGTTCGGCGTAGGTCTGCTCTAGACCTTCCGGGACCACCACGGGATCCCAGCCGAAGCCACCCGCGCCGCGCGGCGGCAGGACCAGCCGACCGGGGACGGCGGCTTCGGCGACCACTTCGCGGTGGCCGTCGAACCAGAGCAGGGCGCAGCGCACCACCACCCGATCTTCGCCCAGGGCTAGGGCGGTGCGGGCGATGCCCTCGGCGCCGACCGCCTCTAGCATCCACTTGACCAGCGGGCCTGGGAAGCCGCCGAGGGCGGTTAAGTCGAGGCCGGTCTCTTCGACCACCAGGGTCTTGCCCACTCGGCGCCAGCCTTCCTGGGCCTTGGCGCGCAGCACCTCTACCAGGTCGAGCGATTGGATCTCGGGGAGATCGATCTCCTCGGCCTCCAGCCAAGGACCGACGATGCGCCGCGCCTCGGCCAGCTTGCCCTGGTTGCCGGTCACCAAGACGAAGCGGTGGCTCCGCTCGATGGCGAGTTCGTTCAGCTCTCCCACAGGGAGTTCTCCACGCGAAAGGCGCCGACCTTCTGGGTCAACCCCTTGAGTTGTTGCTCGCCGAGGTCGTGCAAGGGTAGGTCATCGCCCAATTCGCGCCGGGTGGCGGCGCCGATCACGATCTCCCCCGGCCGCGCCACGAACTGGTCGAGGCGGGCGGCGACGTTGACCGTATTGCCGAGGACCGTGTAGTCAACCCGCCCGCGGCTGCCGACTTCGCCGACCATCACCGGCCCGCTGTTGATCGCGATGCGACAGACCACCGGATTTCTGCCGAGGGTGGCTCGTTCAACGTTCCAGAGCACCAGCGCTCGTTGGATCTCAATGGCCGCCGTCACCGCCCGGCGGGCATGATCGACTTGAACCACGGGGGTGCCGAAGAAGGCCATCACGCAGTCTCCGATGAACTTGTCGAGGGTGCCGCCAACCTCGAAGATCGCCTCGACGGAGCGGTCGAAGAATCCCTCCAGCAGCGCCGCCACTTCCTCGGGCTTCGACCTCTCGGCGAAGGCGCTGAAGCCGACCAGATCGGCGAAGAGGACCGTCGCCTGGGCTGGTTGCAGGCGGCCGACCTGCCCCTCCAGGTCGTTCTCGCCACCCCGCAGGACGGCATCGATCACCGCCGGCGAATGGTAGCGCTCCAAGCGCCCCATGAGCTTCCGTTCCCGTTCCGCCTCCTCGGCGTTGCGCACCCGTTCCACCGCCACCGCCGCGTAGTTGGCGACGGCGACGAGAAAATCGAGATCCCGCTGGCTGAAGCAGTCGGTACGGAAGGGCGAATCCACTTGGATGACGCCGACGATCCTCTCCAACGACCACAACGGCACGCACATGGCGGCACGGATCTGGTGCATTTGGATCGACGCCCCCGAGAGCAACCGCTCGTCGGCCTGAGCGTCCAGGGTCATCAAGGCGACCCGCTTCTGGATCACCTGGTGCAGCATGGTCTCGGAGACCGGCACTTCTTCGTCCGGTCGAGGAACGACCCGGTCGCCGAAGCGAGCCAGCTCGCACACCGCCCGTCCTTCGGGGTCGAGGAGTAAGACAAACCCCCGGTCGACCGGCAGGGCCTCGAAGCAGATCTCGGTCAACCGCTCTAGCACTTCGTCCACCGTCTTGGCGGTGAGCAGCTGGCTGGCGAGGCGGGTCAAGTAACCTAGGATCGAACTAGCGTAGTCTTCGTCTGGATCCTCGCGGGGCATGGCGCTGAGGGTGTCGGTTCCGGCCAGCGGCGAGCTGGCGGCCGAGGAACCCGCCGGGGTCTCGGTCGTGGCACGGCCCTCGATGCCGTAGTGGGTCAAGAAGTCGGCCAACGGGCGCACATAACTGCCGGTGGCGAGCAGGCTATCGCCGGCCCCCGCCGGATGAACGGTGGACTTGCCGGCCACCGTCACCTCGCGGGCCACGCTCACATGGCCGGCGACCAGGTCGAAGGTGCCAATACGCAGAGTGTCGCCAATCGCGAGCGGCGCCTGGTGGACCCGCTCCCCATTGAGCAAGACTCCATTGGTGCTCCCCAAGTCGGAGATCCAGAAGGTCTCGCCTTCGAGCCGCACGCTGGCGTGGTACCTCGACACCGAAGGGTCTGACAAGACAAGGTCATTGTCCCCATCGCGGCCGATACGCAGCCCTCCGGCGGCCAAAGGAAAGGCCTGTTCCGCTCCTCGAATTCGGCATTTCAATTGCACCGACTTGGCTCCCTCTTTCCCTCGTTGCCGCGCTGGCCGCGCTTCAGAGAGTGACTCCGCCCATTGACCAGAGCATGATCGCCTTCTGAGCGTGCAGGCGGTTTTCCGCTTGATCGAAGATGCGACTCTGTGCTCCATCGGCCACTTCCGCGGTTACCTCTTCGCCACGGTGGGCAGGCAAGCAATGGAGGAAGATCGCATCGGAAGCAGCGGCCGCCATCAGGGCCTCGTCGACCTGGTAACCGGCCAGATCCGCCAGCCGCTTGGCCGACTCTTCCTCCTGCCCCATCGAGGCGAAAACATCCGTGTAGACGGCGCTCGCCCCGGCCACCGCCTCCTTGGGATCGGTGGTCAACACCACCTGCGTCCCCGCCGCCTCCGCCGCCTGGCGAGCCTGGGCCGCGAAGCGATCCTCGACCTGGTAGCCCTCCGGCGAGGCGATGGCGATGTCCATCCCCACCTTGGGAGCGCCGAGCATCAGAGAATGGGCCATGTTGTTGCCATCGCCCAGGTAGGCGATGCGGCGCCCTTGCAAGTTACCGAAGATCTCGCTCAGAGTGAAGTAGTCGGCCATCGCCTGGCAGGGATGCAGGTCGTCGGTCAGCCCGTTGATCACCGGAATCGATCCGTGCTCGGCCAGCGCCACGACATCGGCGTGCGCGAAGGTCCGCGCCATGATCCCGTCGACATAGCGAGAGAGCACCTGTGCGGTATCGGAAATCGGTTCGCCGCGCCCCAGTTGAATGTCCCGGGTCGACAGGAAGAGGGCGTGGCCCCCCAGCTGCACCATCCCGACCTCGAAGCTGACCCGGGTGCGGGTGGATGACTTCTCAAAAATCATCGCCAACGATTGGCCGGCCAGAGCGGTGCGGTAGGAATCGGGATCCGCCTTGACCTTGCCCGCCAGCCGTATCAGACCCGCGACCTCGGCCACGGTGAGGTCATCGATCGAAACCAGGTGTCGCTGGGACATCGGCGTAGCTCCTTTGTGCGGACTATTCAGAGAGTCTAGGTGGACTGGCCGTCGGCTGAACCGGCCCAATTCGAGTTCCGGCCTGGCCGGCGATGGCTTTTCCGAGGTGGTCGACGTCGGTGATCAGAACCTCGCAACCGGTGGCGTTGACGAAATCGACCGCCGCCTGAATCTTGGGCCCCATGCTTCCCGGCGGGAACTCGCCCGCCGCCAGAAGCTCGGTCGCCAAGGCGGTGTCCATGGTGGCCAGCGCCTCCGCATCCGGCTGGCCGAAATTCTTCATCACGTGGGGCACCCCGGTCAGGATGATCAGCAGATCGGCGCCGAGCTGGCGGCCGATCAAGGCGGCGGTGTGGTCCTTGTCGATCACCGCCTCGACCCCAACCAGCTCACCATCCTCACGGCGCACCACCGGAATACCGCCGCCGCCGCCGCCGATCACCAAGCGGCCACGGTCCAGCAGCTCGCGCACGGTCGAGAGGCCGATCACTTCCAAGGGTCGCGGGCTGGGAACGACCTTGCGCCAACCACGGCCGGAGTCTTCGATCATTTGCCAGCCGTGGTGACGCTGCAACTGTTCGGCACGGTAGGCCGAGAAAAAGGGGCCCACCGGCTTGGTCGGGTTCTCAAAGCCTGGATCCTCGCCATCCACCACCACCATGCCCAAGACGATGGCCACCTGTTTCTCGGGAAAGCGGTTGCGCAGCGCCAGCTCCAACAGATAGCCCATGCCGCCTTGCGTCTGCGCCACGGCGACGTCCAGAGTGGCGGGCGGCACTTTGTTGGCCGCCTCTTCCATCTGCATCATGATCTGGCCGACCTGGGGCCCATTGCCGTGCACCAGCACGATGTCGTGACCGCCGTCGGCTGAAATGAGATCGGCCAACCAGTGGGCCGCCTGGCGAGCCCGTTCGAGTTGCTCGTCAATCCGCCCCTGATCCTCGGGAGGCAGCAGGGCGTTGCCGCCAAAGGCGACGATGGCGAGCGGCCGACGAGGCGCCGCGGTCCCATCCGTGGTCAT
>QIHU01000739.1 GCA_003231035.1 Acidobacteriota bacterium | reverse complement strand
CTTCTCATCGAGTCGCTGGCCGCTTTTTCACACGAGTCAGCTCGATAGGCGCGACTCTCTTTTCGGAGAGTCTCTCTCCGTTGGGAGAGTGAGTTGGGCTCGACTATTTTCGGGAGAACTCTCCTCGCTGGGCGCGCAAGCTCTTAGGGCTCAGTTAGTTGCCCCCTAGGCAGGGTAGTCCTTGTTGAGCTGGCACCAGCCTTGCCCTAGAGAGGGTGACCACCAACCACCAAGCGGTTTGTGCCGGAACCGTTCCCCACTCCGAGAGTCGGCCGGCACCTTGAGAGGCAGCGCCTTGCCGACACAACCCTCATAACGAACAGGAGCCCCGTCATGCCGTCCAAGCCGACGATCCCCTTCTTTCCATCCGTTCTCAAGTGGGCGCCGCCACGCTTCCATCGATCGACGATCATTCGGCGTTGCCCGGTCTCGGGGAAGCCGCGGAAGATTTTGACGAATACGCCTACACCCTCGCCATCCAGGCCTATGTCTACGGCTTCCCCTGGCTCTTCCTGACCCAACTCCGGTGGTTGTGCACGACCGCGGAGGGTGCCAAGATTCTCGCAAAAATCTCAGACTCGTCGCTGGGGTTCCCGGTGCCGATGAATGCCTTCTGGCACTCGACCCAGCTGATGAGCCCTTCGTACAACTCCACCGGAACGCCCAACACCGACACGCTCTACTCGATGGCCTGGTGCGACCTCGGCCGCGAGCCACTCATCCTCAGCGTGCCCGCGGTCAAAGACCGCTACTACTGCATCGAGCTGAGCGGAATCGACTCCGACACCTACGGCTACGTGGGCACCCGCTCCACCGGGACCGACCCCGCCCACTACCTGCTCGCCGGGCCGGGCTGGGCAGGTGAGCTACCCCAGGTCCCAGGCAAGCCGGTGCTCGACGTCCTGCCGCGCGCTTTCTATCCCTCGATCCTCTTGCTCGGTCGCACCGGGGTCAACAACTATACCCGCCCCGAGCTTGCCATCGCCAAGAGGACCCAGGAGCAATACACCTTGACGCCCCTATCCACCTGGCTCGATCCGTCGGTGAGTGTAGCGCCGCCCAAAGCCCAGACACCGGTCGGCTTCAACGACCAGACCCCCGCCGGGACCTGGCTGACTATGAACCGGGCGATGGCCGAAAATCTGCCGGGCATGCCGCCCGGCATCCCGCAGGCTGAGTTGCTTCAGCTCTTCTCCCGGATCGGTGTCGGCCCTCAGCAAGACCCGCGAAGCCAGTCTCCCCAGGTTACCCGTGCTCTGGCGCTCGCCGCCCGGAATGGCCTGGGTGTGTTGGAGCAAGCGCTCGGTTCACGAGGCACAATTGTGAACGGTTGGTCCTATCCGCCGCTGGACTTCGGCAAGGCCGGTCAGTCGGGCGACTACCTAACCCGTGCCGCTCTCCAGGCGATGGCCGGGATCACCGCGCACTGGACGATCGAAGCGGTCTACCTCAATACCAACGAGGACTCAGCCGGCGACCCTTTGGACGGCGCGAGTTCGTACCGCATCTCCTTTGCGGAAAACACCTTTCCGCCGTTTGAAGCGAGTGCGTTCGGCTTCTGGTCGATCACGCTCTACAACAGCTCCTTCGCGTTGGTTAGCGGCTCCGAGCACTACACGATCAATAGCTGGGCTCCGCGATACAGCGCTCGTGACGAGGAGAATGGCATGACCATTCTGCTACAGAGCAGCAGACCGGAAGGGATGGAAGCGGGCAGCTATTGGCTCCAGTCTCCTTCGGCCGAAGAGGGGGACGGAGGCCGGTTCTACATGGTCCTGCGGGTGTATGTTCCCGCGCCGTCCGTGGCCACGACACAGACCTGGCAGCCCCCCGAAGTGGCGAAGGTCGATTCTTAGAAGGTCGATTCCTAGAACAGAGAGGAGTTCGATCGATGCCGCGCGGCGGCGATCGAACTCCTTCCTCCAAATCTCCCGGGTAGAGAATCGTCTCTCCTTACCTTGGGCGCCGGGAAGACAGATCACAAGACCGGAACCGAGGTGGTAACCACGGATTGACCTGACTCAAACCTCGGTCACATCAAACCGTTCCTGATGCAAATCAGGATCACTCTGCACCAGGATGGTGATGCCGAGGATCTCTTCGAGTTCGTCCAGGATGGCGCGCTCTTCGTGTTGTAGAGCTTGGGAGACTTCCGGGTGGACGCGCACCAGGATGTCGGGGCGGTGGGCGCTGTCCCAGCGGCTGGGTTCGCCGTGGGTGCGCAGGACTTCTCGGCGCAAGGCGAGGCAGATGGTGGAGAGGGATTTGATCCGGCCGCTGCCCCCGCAGTGGCTGCACGGCTGGGTGAGGAGCCGTTCCAAGTTGGTGCGGCTGCGCTTGCGGGTGATTTCGACCAGGCCGAACTCAGAGATGTTGAGGACTTTGTTTTTGGATCGGTCTTTGGCCAGTTCGGCTTCGAGGGCGGCGAAGACCTCGTCGCGGTGTTCCTCGTCAGTCATGTCGATGAGGTCGATGACGATGATGCCGCCCAGGTCGCGCAGGCGAATCTGACGCACGACTTCTTTGACCGCTTCGAGATTGGTCTTCATCACCGTCTCTTCGAGGCTGTCGCGGCCGACGTAGCGCCCGGTGTTGACGTCGATCGCCACCAGCGCTTCGGTTTGGTTGATCACCAGGTAGCCGCCGGATTTGAGCCAGACTTTGCTCTTGAGCGCCGCTTCAATCTGGCTCTGAATGCCGAAACGGTCGAAGAGGGTGCCTTCGCCGCGGTGCATCTTGACCCGGCCGACCAGCGAGGGTTGGACCTGATCGAGGAACTCGACGATCCGGGTGTAGGTCATCTCACCGTCGACCATAAGGACGCTGAACTCCGGGTTGAACAGGTCGCGCACCACCCGTAGTGCTAAGTCGTAGTCGCTGTGGACTAGGGTTGGCGGCGAGACCCGGGCGGCGCGGTCGCGGACTCGTGACCACAGCTCGGCCAGGTGGACGAGGTCGGCTTCGAACTCTTCTCGACCCTTGCCTTCGCCGACGGTGCGCACGATCAAGCCACCGGATTCCGGGGCGATCTCTTCGAGTGAGCCCAAGAGGCGTTCGCGTTCCTCTTCGTCTTCGATCCGGCGAGAGACGCCGAAGTGCCGCACCGTGGGCAGGAGAACCAAGTAGCGGCCGGGCAGGGTGACGTGGGTGGTGATGCGGGCACCCTTGTTGGAGAGCGGTGCTTTGACCACCTGGACGAGGAGGTGCTGCCCTTGCTTGAGGAGCTCGTCAATGGTGGGATGCGGTACCTCTTCGTCGTTGCTCTCGGAGGGTTCGGAGGCGAGCGCCTTGGCGGAGCGGATGGAATCGTCGCCGACCTCACCTTCGTGCAAGGTCTCGGCGATCTCGCCGACGTCGGTGACGTAGAGAAAGGCGTCGCGCTCTAGACCGATGTCGACGAAAGCGGCCTGCATTCCGGGTAGCACGCGGGTTACTCGGCCCTTGTAGAGGTTGCCGACGATCGAGCGGGCCCGGTGGCGTTCGATGAACACCTCGGTCAGCCGATCGTCTTCGAGAACGGCGATGCCCGTCTGGTGGGGATCGCTTTCGATGAACATCTTCGAACTCATGAGGGGACCTTCATCGGTTGACGTGCCTTCGTAGATCGACACCCAGGATGAGCCCGGTTGCCAGGAAGTTGACCAGCGTGAACGAGCCGCCGTAGGACAAGAAGGGTAGCGGAATTCCGGTGATGGGCAGCATACCCACCACCATGGCGGTGTTGTACAAGACGTGGAACCCAGACAACGAGAGCAAGCCGATGACCACCAAGACCCCGGCGCGGTCGCGCGCTCTCATCGCCACCCGTGCCCCGTTGGCGAAGTAGAACGCATAGAGACCCAAGACGGCGAGCACGCCGACGAAGCCCCACTCCTCGGCCAGCACGGCGAAGACGAAATCGGTGTGGCGCGCGGGCAGGAAGCGCAGTTGGCTCTGCGTTCCTTGCATGTATCCGCGCCCGAGCAGTTCGCCCGAGCCCACCGCGATCTTGCTTTGGTGGACCTGGTAGCCGGCGCCGAGCTGGTCGCTACCGGGAGAGGCGAAGGTGAGGATTCGCTGGCGCTGGTAGTCGTGCAGACCAAAGAAGAAGACCGCGGTGAGGAGCAAGATGACGACCGGAGCGAAGGCGGCGAGGGTGCGCCAGCGCACCCCGGCGATGAGCAGGGTCGCCATCAGGATCGGCAGGAACATGGCGGCGCTGCCGTAGTCGGGTTGCAGCGCCACCAGGAGGACCGGCAGAACGACGATAATCCCGGCGGCCGCGACCTGTATCGCGCTGAGGTACCGCCGCTCGACGGTGGCCAGGTAGCGGGCCAACAGCAACGCGGCTGCCGGTTTCATGAATTCGGCGGGTTGGCCGCCGAAGGAGCCGATGCCGATCCAGCTACGGGCCCCCCCCACCCGCTCGCCGAAGAAGAGAACCAGTACCAACGAGGCGATTCCCAGCCCGTAGAGGATCAGCGAGAAATCGAGGACCGCGTGGTAGTCGAGGCTGAAGGCGATCAACAAGACGACCAAACCGACGCCGATCCACAACAATTGTCTGGGTAGCACGTTGACCGAGAGTTCGGTGGTCGCGCTATGCACGGTCGCTAGACCGATTAGCGACAGGAGCAGGGCGGAGCCCACCAAGCCCCAGCGCACCGAAGCGAAGTGGCGTAAGTGCGGCCTAGCCACCGAGGGCGACCTCGCTAAAACGGCGGGTGCGGAAGTAGTGCTCGTACAGCCCTTTCGCGACGGGGGCGGCCGCCTCGGAGCCGGCGCCGCCGTGTTCGAGAAAGACGACGATCACCAGCTCGGGATCGTCGGCGGGGGCGAAAGAGACGAACCAGGCGTGATCGCGCAGCTCCAGCGGCAGGTCTTTGTTCTTGGTCCACGTCTTCTGGGTCACTACCTGCACCGTGCCGGTCTTGCCGGCGATCTGTACCTGCGGCAGGAAGGCATTCTGACCGGTTCCGCCGACTTCGTTGACCACCGCCCAGAGTGCCTCTCGGACCACTTCCAGCGTCTTGGGGTCGACGCCGATCGCTTGCGGTCCGATGGTGGCCTTGGTCGGGGAGGCTCCAGAGTCGAGGACGAGGTGCGGGGTTGGTAACCAGCCGCCGTTGGCAAATCCGGCCACCATCGCCGCGATCTGTATCGGCGTGGTCACTAGCGGCCCCTGGCCGATGGCGACAGAGATCGTCTCTCCCGGGTACCAAGGCTGTTTGCGCACCCGGCGGCTCCAGTTGGGGTCGGGGACCAGACCGGATTTCTCGCCGCCCAAGTCAACGCCGGTGGTGCGCCCGAGGCCGAAGCGGCGAGCGTAGTCGGCGATCCGATCGATGCCGAGTTTTTGACCCAAATGGTAGAAGTAGATGTCGCACGAGTACTTGAGCGCGCCGCGCAGGTTGACCCAGCCGTGACCGGCCGATTTCCAACAGCGAAAGCGCCGGTTGTAGAGGCGGTCCGCGCCGCGGCAAAAGACCCTGTCTGACTCGTCGATGACGTGTTCCGTCAGTCCGGCGGTGGCGAGGACCATCTTGAAGACCGAACCCGGCGAGTAGCCGCTCTGCACCGCGCGGTTGTGCAGCGGGTGATTGGGATCGGCGATCAGATCGCGCCATTGCCGCGAACCCATGCGCCGGGCGAAGAGGTTGGGATTGTAGGAAGGCGAAGAGACCAGAGCGAGAATCTCACCGCTCTTGGGTTCGAGCGCCAAGACCACTCCGACCCGATCTCCGATCAGGCGCTGGGCCGTTTGCTGGAGGTCGAGATCGATCGAGACCTTGAGGCTGGCACCGGGTTGAGCTGGCCGTTGGTCGCGCTCGTCAAGTGGCTTGCCGCGGCTGTCGACGACCACCACCCGCTCGCCGTCGGTGCCGCGCAGCTGGGTGTCGTAGGTGTGCTCGATACCCTTGCGTCCGACCAAGTCGCCGGCGGAAAAGTGCTGGTTCCCATCGGCCAACTCCGCTTCGCTGACCTCGCCCAGGTAACCCAGGGCGTGCGCGGTTTGGTTGCCGTGACGATAGAGGCGCAGGTGGCGGACGGCGATTTCGAACTCGGGGTGCTCCAGGTTCTCCACTTGGAAGCGGGCAACGTCGGCCAGGGTGAGGTCGCCAGCCAGAGGGACCGGCTTGAAGGCCGGCTGGTTGCGGCTGCGTTCCAGGGTTGCGGCAAGCTCGGTGGTGGGTCGTTGAAGAACGGTGGCGGCAAAGGCGAGACTGGCGGCGATGTCAGCGCTGCGGCTGCGGTCCACCAGCAGGCCGTAGCTCGGGATGTTCTCCACCAGCAGGCGGCCGTTGCGGTCCCAGATCAAACCACGGGGAGCGCGGATAGGCCGCTTGCGCAACCGGTTGTTCTCCGCCAGCTCACGGTAGTAGGTACCCTGAGCGATCTGGACGAACCAAAAGCCACTGGCGATCACCACCAGCAGCAGGTAGAAGAGGCCGAGCAGGAGGCGTACGCGGCGTAGCAGATCGTCGAGGTGTTCGCGAACGTTCATGGCGCCTTCCAAGTATTTCCGTTTTGGCCGCGGCGGGTCACAGTCTTAACCTCTCCAAGCGGCCCCGTCGTCGGCGCTCGCGGCCGCGATACAGGGTGGCTCTGAGAACGATAGTCAGGAAGGCGATGAACCCTCCCGTAATAGCCTTGATCGGTAACCAGGCAAGATCCGGCAAGCGGCCGTGATCGAACAGCAGGGAGGCGAGAGCGGTGAGCAGGAGCTGTTGCACCACGATGGCCGCCGCGGTGACCAAGAAGTACTGCGAAGCCCGCTGAATGACCAGCCGTTGGCTCACTCGCGCGGTGGTGTACCCGATCAGAGTGTTGGTAAACCCAAACAAGCCGTAGGGTCCGGCCGAAAGTGCGTCGGCGCTCAGCCCCGCCGCCATTCCGGCAAGCAGACCAATGGCGGAGTTTCCCCGTAAGGCGCACAATACGGTGAGGACCAGAAACAGATCGAAGGCGCGAGGAAAGCTCGGGTAGAGCCAGCTGCCGAAGAGTTGCAAGCAGATAACAGCTACCAGCGCGGCGAGGAACCTAAGGATTCGCAAGGCGCGGTAGCTCCTCGAGGGGGGGCGGTAGGGCGGGTCGGTCCAGGGTGTAGACACGATCTAGTCGGTTCAGATCCACCGCGGGTTCGAGTTGAATTCGGTGGAACAACTCGTCGCCGGGCTCGACGCTGGTCACCGTTCCGATGGGAATACCGCGCGGGAAGACACCGTCGATACCGGCCGTGGCCACTAGATCCCCGACTTGGATATCGGCCTGCAAGGGCAGGTAGATCAACTCCAATCCGCCGCTGTTGGTGCCCTGTACCAGGGCCTGTCGGCGGGTACGCTCGACCATGGCGGAGACGCTCGCGGCGGCGTCGATCAGCAACTGGACGTGGGCGTAGGATCCCTTGACCAAGACGATCCGGCCGACCAGGCCATCGGCGGCCAACACCGGTTGATTGATCTCGATGTCGGTGCGACCGGCGTAGATCAGCATGTTGCGCAGCCAGGAGGAGCGGTCGAGGTAGAGGACCTCGGCCATGCGCAGGTCACCGCGTTCCTGGCGAGAGAAGCCGATGGCTTGGGCTAGCCGCTCGGCCTCTTCGTCGAGGCCGTAGAAGTGGGTCAACTCCAGCCGCAGCCCCTCTACTTCTTGGCGCAGCCGTTCGTTTTCGCGCAGCAGGCCACGGCGTCCATGAAAATGGTTGCGCATGCTGCTCACCGACCCAATCCCGCCGTGAGCGGCGCGCGCAATGGGCGCCGTCAGCCGCAGCCCGAAGGCGGCGAGCTGCGACTTCGAAGAGTCACCGGCGGTGACCTGGGATGCCACCAAGATGAGCTGGCCCACGAGGACGACGACCAACAGCCACCCTGTTTGGCGCTCGGTCACGCGCGCCGCGGAGAGTTGGTTCGAGGACCAAACCGTAAGTCGGGAGCGCGAGTGAGCCAACGGTGCATCAGCGGATCGAAACCTTGCGCAGCAGGTCGATGTCGGACAACACGCGGCCAGTTCCGAGCACCACGGAAGCTAGCGGGTCTTCCGCCAGCACCACTGGGAGACCGGTTTCCTCGCGCAGTCGCTGGTCGAGGTTGCGCAGCATGGCGCCGCCGCCAGAGAGGACAATACCCTTGTCCATGATGTCGGCGGACAGTTCGGGTGGGGTCCGCTCGAGCGCGCCGCGGACCGCTTCGACAATGGTGGCAACCGGTTCGGCGAGCGATTCGCGGATCTCGGAGTCGGAAATTTCCAAGGTCTTGGGCACCCCCTCAACCAGGTCGCGGCCCTTGATCTCAATCGAGATCGGCTCCTTCAGTGGGTAGGCGGAGCCAATCTCTATCTTGATCCGTTCCGCCGTTCGCTCGCCGATCAGCAAGTTGTATTTGCGCTTGAGGGACTGGATGATCGCCACGTCCATCTCATTGCCCGCGATGCGGACCGAGCGGCTGTAGACGATTCCAGCCAACGAGATCACGGCGATGTCGGTAGTGCCGCCGCCGATATCCACAATCATGTTGCCAGAAGGTTCGGTGATCGGTAGGCCGGCGCCGATGGCCGCCATCATCGCCTGTTCGACGAGAAAAACCTCCGAGGCACCGGCGCGCATCGCGGAGTCCTTGACCGCCCTCTTCTCGACCTGGGTGATCTCAGATGGCACGCCGATCACGATGCGTGGGTGGACGTACATTTTGCGTCCGTGCGCCTTCTTGATGAAGTGCTCGAGCATGCGCTCGGTGACCTCGAAGTCGGCGATCACGCCGTCCTTCATCGGCCGGATTGACTCGATATTGCCGGGGGTGCGGCCGAGCATTTCCTTGGCCTCGCTACCCACCGCCTCAATGCGGTTGGTGAGTTTGTTGATGACGACCACCGAGGGCTCGCGTACCACGATGCCTTGGTTGGTGGCGAAGACCAAGGTGTTAGCGGTGCCGAGGTCGATAGCGAGGTCTTTAGAGAAATAGCGCAGCAGAGAGGCGAGGCCCATGGGTTCTAGTGCTCCGGCGTGGAGAAATGGGTGGAGAAGGAGAGTTCAGTATCCTTCGACAAAAACGCGACGGCGTTCAACGGCCTCGTTGCCCCAAGCGTCGCGGGCGCGCAAGGTGAGGAATTGGTTGCCTTCGTCAGCCAGTTGAATCGTCTTGGCAAAGGTGCCGTCGGAGCTGACCGTCACCGGCTCGTCGTTGATCTCAAGCTCGGCACCCACTTCGGTGGTGCCACTGACGATGAAGATGCTGCCATAGGAATGGACATTGGCGACCTCTAGGTAGGGAGGCTTACCGTCGTTCTCGTCGCCACTACCGTAGGCGGATACGCGAAAGGTCCTGGCCGCGCTCCAAGGCCCGAGGGTGCCGCCGGCATCGATCGCCGCGACGCGCCACTGGAAAGTGCCCTCTCCCTGCAAGCCGAGGGTCGCCTGGGTCCGGCTGCGGTCCTCGACATCGATCAGATTGTCCACGAACAGCTGGTTGCGGCCAACCTGGAGCGCGTATTGGCGGGCGCCAGCGACCGAGCCCCACGCCAAGGGCAATTCCTTGAGTTTGTCTAGATTGACCTGGAAGTTGTCCGGTGGGTCGGCCAAGTCGGGGCGGGAGGGAATGGCCCGCGTTTTCGAAAGCGCCTGGCGCACCTGAGTGACCTGCTGCAGGGGCCCGACCTCTCGCCGTGCTCCACTCTTGGCGGCCAACTTGATCCGTCCCCGATACGAGACGAAGCGAGCTTTGCCCGAGCGTTGGTCATAGCTCACCAGCGCCTGCGAATCGCTCGCAACCCGCGCTTCGGCGCTGGGCGTCGATACGGTGCTCGGTTGCTTGGCGGTATTGAGGTTGACCCAGCCGTACTCCATGTTGATCGATTGCTGGGCGGTGGTTGCTGGGTCGGAGCGGGTGCGCGAAATAATGAACAGGGTGTTAGGTCGCACGGTGTAGAGGGTGCCATTGAGGAACATGAGTTCCGCGGAACCGCTACCGCCGGTGCGCACATAGTCGCCATAAGTCAACGCCAGCCGACCGCGCGCGGCCGACCACTCGTTGCTGTCGCCGCGCCGATACTGCACCGTGCCATGCACTGAGATGAACTGAGCATGTCCCACCGAGGATCGCTGCGAGAGGGCATCGTTGATCCAGTGCAGCAAATTGCGGCTGGTCTTACCACCGCGTAGAGCCTGCTGGTGATGGCCGGCATGGTAGTCGTCGCGCGCCTCGCGAAAGCCCGTCTGCGCCGAGTCGTACTCGCGCCGGTATGTAGCGATGCCATCGCGACCGCGAAGCTCGTCGAGGAGGGTCTCGGCCTCGCGCAGCACCCTGGCGGACTCGCGCTGGACGAGATTGTGGTCCCACGCTCGGTAGCCGAAGTAGCCGACGACCACGGCGATCAACACCGTGGCGAAGATGATCCAGGCTCGGATAGTGTCCACCGAAATGCTGTACCAATCCCGCATGTCGGTCTTCTTGGCGGCGGACGAATTCTTCAAACTAGTGGATCCAACGTAGGCATGGCCATGGCGGATAGGCTCAACGAGTGAGCCTTCACGCAGGCTCGAGATTGGGCGGTCCGAGGGCAAGGCGCCAGCTCGTGCACGAGCCAAAAAATATACCACAAGTTCTTGCAGCCACTGAGGTTTAGAGAAGCTGCGTCTTGCCCAGGCGCGAAGGGGGCTGGTAAGGTTCCCGCTTAACTTGCCAATACCTGCCCCCGTCGGGGCGGGGAGGAAACCCCATGCTGCAATGGCTGAGAGACAACCTGAAAACCTTCTCCTGGACCCTAGGTCTGGTCATCATCGCTTTCGTCGCGCTCTACATTCCGGATCTAGTGACCGGGGCGGCTGACGATGCCAACACCATCGCCACGATCGGTGATGAAGTCGTCTCGATGGACGAGTTCCGTGGCCGGTACCAATACATGGAACAGACCTACAAACAACAGCTCGGTGATCAGGCGACGCCGGAGCTGATGCGTCAGCTCCAGCTGCCCTTGCAGGTGGCCAATAGCCTCATCGACGAGAGAATTCTGATCGCCGAAGGCAAGGCGATGGGCCTCTTGGTTAGTGATGCGGAGCTTGGGGAGGCGATTCTGCGGCAGCCGGTCTTCCAGGATGAGAAGGGCAACTTCATTGGTGATGAGGACTACCAGCGCATCCTGAGCACCAGCGGATTTCCCTCCCCCGCGAGCTACGAGGAAGGGGTTCGCAAGGATCTGTTGTTGCAGAAAGTCCGCTCGATCTTGGCGCAGAACGTCTATGTTCCCGACAGCGAGGTCGAGCGTAGCTACCGCGAGCAGGTGGAGCGGGCCAAGGTTCGCTACCTGCAACTTCCCCGCAGCCGCTTTGCGTCCGAAGTGAATATCGCCGCGGACGAGCTGGCCTCCTACTACGCGGGACACCAGGAAGAGTATCGGCGGCAAGAGCGTCGAGCGATCTCCTACCTGATCGTCGATGTGAGTAGGCTACGCCCGCAACTCGAAGTGAGCGACGAAGAGCTTCTCGCCTATTACCAGGCCAACCAGGCCGAGTTCACCCGTGAAGAGCAGGTTCGAGCCAGCCATATCTTGCTGCAAGCGGACGGGGACGACGAAGTGGCCGTCGCCGAGCGCCGGATCGAAGAGATTCGCCAACGCATCGAAGGGGGCGAAGACTTCGCCGCCCTGGCGCGTGAGTTTTCAGAGGACACGGTGAGCAAGGCGCGCGGCGGTGATCTCAACTTCTTTGCCAGAGGTGGGATGGTCGCTCCCTTCGAAGAGGCTGCATTCGGCGCCCAGATCGGTGAGCTGGTCGGCCCGGTGCGCACCGAATTCGGCGTCCACCTGATCAAGGTCACCGCTCACCCTCAAGGTGGTGTGATTCCGCTGGATCAGGCGAGTAACGGAATTCGTTTTAAGCTTCAAAACCAGCGCGCGGAGCCCGAGACGGAGAGCCGGATGCGGGCTCTGGCAAGCCGGATCGCCGACCAAGGGCTCACCACGGACGAGGAGTGGCAAGCCGTGGCCGAAGAGTTCGACGAAGTGATCTTCGGCACCTCTCCACCGTTTGAAAATACCGCGGCGATTCCGGGGATTGGCCAGGTTCCGGCCTTGGTGGCCGCCATTTTCGAGGCTGAAACCGGCACGGTCACCGACCCGGTCAAGGCGCCGCGCGGCTGGACCCTGGCGCGAGTCAACGAGATCCTTGAACCCTCAGTGCCTGAGCTGACAGAGATCGAGCCACAGGTTCGCCAGGCGCTGAAACAAGAACGACTGCAGGAACGGGTGATGGAGCGTTTGCGTGCCGCCAAGGAGCAGATCGCTGCCGGTGAGAGCGTCGATGCGGTGGCCGCCGAATTGGACCTTGAAGTCAAAGAGAGTCAAGAATTCGGTCGCGGTACTCCGCTCAGTGAACTGGGTAGTGCCAGCGCCGCCATTTCCCAAGCGGCCTTTTCGATGGTCGAAGGCGAGGTAGGGGGACCCTACGCGGACACTCAAGGAGCGACCTTGATCGAGGTCGCCGAGCGTAAGCAGTGGGATCCCTCCGAGTTCGAAGAGAACAAAGACTCGACTCGCGCCACGCTTGAGAACGCTGAAGTGCAGCGGCTGATCGGTGCCATGGTGCAGAAGAAGCGCTTGGAACTCGACGTCAAGTTCAAGCGAAATTTCATCGAATCGTTCGAGATCGATCCCAGCCGGGTGGAAGGTTAGCTACCCAGAATGATCGGCTACCTCAAGGGAGTGCCGATCTCTTGCGTTCCCGATAGGACCCTTCTCGACGTGGGAGGGGTGGGCTACTCGGTGCAGACGTCGCTCTCCACCTACTACGAGATCGACAAATGCGGCGACGGTGCCCAAGTCGGCCTCTTCATCCATACCCAGATGCGGGAAAGCGAGATCTCCCTCTTTGGATTCTGGACTGAGCGCGAGAAACATCTCTTCGAGCAGCTGATCGCGGTGAGCGGAATCGGACCGAAGATGGCACGGGTGATTCTTTCCGGAGTGGCACCGGACGAACTAGTTTCGGCGCTGGCCGCCGGTGATGCCGCCCGCCTTACCGCCATTCCGGGCATTGGCAAGAAGACCGCCGAGCGGATGGTCGTCGAGTTGCGCGACCGGGTCCAGAAGCTAGGGTTGGCAACCACAGGTCCCGCCGCCCAGCCTAGTGACTCCGATGTTGTCTCCGCCCTGCTCAACCTGGGCTACAAGCAAGCGGCAGCCGATCGTGCGGTTACCGCCGCTCGTCGCGAAATGCCGAAGGCGGAGTTTCATGAGCTCTTGCGCGCCAGTCTCAAGGGTCTTTCGCGTGCGTAGACGATTTTTCTTGTCCACGGGAACGGTCTGAGAAGCAACCTTCCTTGTA
>QIHU01000605.1 GCA_003231035.1 Acidobacteriota bacterium | reverse complement strand
TCTTCCGCTTTCGCTCCAAAGATCGAGCCTACCTGGACCCCGGCAGCTACGAGTTCCGCAGTACCCCAAACGCGGACAACGAGCTCTCCGTGACCGAGAGTTTCAAGGACGACGATCACAAGGAGATCCTCTTCGAGCTGACCCATACCGTTCACGCCAAGATCAAGATGGTGGCGCAAGGCAGCGGCATCTGGATGCGCAGCAATCTGGAGCTTTGGCAGGGTGGTGAGAAGCGCTATGCGGTGCATGGGAACAACGGCGTGCGGGCGCTACCGGGTACTTACGATGTCCGCCTACCGCTCTTCCTGACGCCCTACCTCCACGAAGGGTTGGTTCTCACCGAGGAAGCTGAACAGAAGTACTACCGACAAGCCGACGGCACGGCCATCGAAAACAAGCGGATCTTCTTGGAGCGGGTTACGACGGCCGGCAACAAGAGGGACAAACTCATGAGGTCCGACGACCGCATCCCGCTCACCGCTGGGCGGTACAGACTCAAGGGTTGGAGTAGCCTGGGGGACTTCGACCCGGTCACTTTCGAGATGGCGGTCGGCGAAGAGAAGGAGATCACCCTGCACGCCAAACCGTAGGCAAAGAGGCGAGAACCCTGCATTCTGGCGACTGTTTCGCCATAATGACGCCCATTGTGGCGACTCTTGCGCGATTCCCCACAGGTTCCCGCGAGCCACTTCGCCTGCTATACCGTGACGAATCCTCAGCCAACGCCGCCCGCATCGGCTATCCGCCGTAAACTCGTCTCTCCATGACCACCCCGAAGAACGGGCGCCAACCCTCCAAGCCGCTCATCGTTCAGAGCGACCTCACTCTGCTTCTCGCGGTAAACGAACCGCTGTATGAGGAGGCCCGTAACGCCCTGCTCGGGTTCGCGGACCTCGTCAAGGCGCCGGAGCACGTGCATACGTACCGCATCTCGCCGCTCTCCGTCTGGAATGCTCGGGCCGCCGGAATCGAGGCCACCGAGATCCTGGCATCGATCGAGAGCTACTCCCGATATCCGGTGCCCGAAACCGTCCGACAGGCGGTCACGGACTTTGCCCATCGCTACGGGCGCATCGAGATTCATCGCGACCGGGCCGACGGCACCACCGACCACCCGCCGCCGGCTCAGCTCCTCCTCGAAACCGACGACCGAAGGCTGGCGGACCTGCTAGAGAGCGACGTCACGTTTGACGACTTGTTGCGCCGGACTTCCGAGTGTCGTTTCAGTGTCGAGGCCAAGAACCGAGGCCATCTGAAGCTGGCCCTCATTCGAGCGGGATACCCAGCACGGGACGTGGCGGGCTATACCTCGGGCAGCCCCCTGCAAGTCTCCCTGAGAAGGAGGTCGCAACGCGACGGCGCCCCTTTCGAGCTGCGCGACTACCAACGCCAGGCCGTCGATGCCTTCCACGCCAGCGGTGGGCCCCAAGGTGGCAGCGGCGTCGTGGTGTTGCCCTGCGGCGCCGGAAAGACGATCGTCGCCATCGGAGCAATGGCCGCTGTCGGGGGTGAGACACTGATCCTCACCACCAGTACGACGGCATTGCGCCAGTGGCGCGACGAGATCCTCGACAAGACTCGACTCGACTCGGAGCAGATCGGCGAGTACAGCGGAGCCGAGAAGACGGTACGCCCGGTGACCCTCTCGACTTATCAGATGCTCACCCATCGCCGACGCCGCGATGAGGCTTTCCAGCACCTCGACCTACTCGACCACCAACGTTGGGGTTTGATCATCTACGACGAGGTGCACTTGCTTCCCGCTCCGATCTTTCAGGCTACCGCCGGCATCCAGTCCCGGCGTCGCCTCGGCCTCACCGCCACCCTGGTGCGCGAAGACAATCGTGAGGCGGACGTATTCGCCCTCATCGGACCGAAGAAAGTCGACGTGCCCTGGAAGGAGCTGGAGCGGCAAGGCTGGGTGGCGGAAGCGAACTGTATCGAGATCCGAGTACCGCTCAGCGACGAGCTGGCGGACGCCTATTCGCTCGCGCCTCGGCGACGACGCTTCCGCATTGCCTCCGAGAATCCTCGCAAAGCCACCCTCGTGCACCGGATCCTCGAGCGACACCCCAACGAGCCGGCCTTGATCATGGGCCTCTATCTCGACCAAGTCGAGAAGCTCGCCGCCGAGCTCGGCCTGCCGCTCCTGACCGGCAAGACACCGGTCGCCGAACGGCAACGCCTCTACGACGCCTTCCGTCGCGGCCGTTTGCGTGGACTCGTGGTCAGCAAGGTGGCCAACTTCGCCGTCGACCTGCCAGATGCGGCGCTCGCGGTCCAGGTTTCGGGCAGCTTCGGCTCTCGCCAGGAGGAAGCGCAACGGCTCGGCCGCCTGCTACGACCGAAAGCGGGTGCCAACCAGGCCCACTTCTATACCCTAGTCAGTAGCGACACCCTCGAGCAGGAGTTCGCACTCAACCGCCAGCGCTTCCTCTGTGAGCAGGGGTACGCCTACGAGATCTTTGACGCCACGACCTTCTGAGACACTACCTTCCGAGACGACTGAGAGTGAAAATCTTCAACATCGACTGGCGCCGGTTCTTCGAAGCCCTGCCCGTGTGGTCGAGTATCGAGCTGCCGGCACGCGAGGCCTTTCTCACCAGTTTCAAGCCATCGGCGCCAGTCCCCAGCGAGCATCTCGGCGATGCGCTCGAGACACTGTTGGCGAGTGGCCTCATGGAGCGAACCGGGGCCACCGGCAACCGCGTTCAAGCGGCCGAGCGCTTCCGTCCCTTTCTGCGCGCCGCCCGGGCGATGCACCGCGTTCGCATCCTCGATTCACCGGACCCCAAGACTCTGAGACACTACGCCATCGAGCACTGGTCGCACGATGAGCTGCGAACCCTCACCGATCAGCCTTCCTACTCGGCGTCCCCGTACTACGGCCTCGCCTACTTGCGCCGCGGCCGGTGGGTGGAGGACTTTCTGCGATCGCAACCCACCCAGCGGGATCCCGAGGACCGCCCTCCCGGTGAGCCGCCGGACCCCGGAGATCCACAACGTCTCGTCGCCGCGATTCTGGAGCACGGCGGCCCGGTGGCTTTCTCCCAGCTCGAGGAGATCGATTCCGAGCTCGACATCGACCGCATCGCACGCGCCATCTACGCACCGCTGGCAGCCGGAGTCCTCTTCGCGTCGCTCGATTCCGAGTACACGCCCAGGATCGGCCTGTGGCCGGAGATCGTCGAACGCCGGCAGCGGCCACCGGCGCAACCTCCCCAAGAGGTGAGGGTGGAGGAGAGCTTCGGTCTCGCCCTGATGGTGGAAGACCTCGCGACATTCCTCCGCACCTGTGCCGCTCGCCCACCACGCCGCAAGGCGGATGGTAGGGCCCTCTATGTCCGCGACCGGAGGATAATCGCCGACAAGCTGGCCCCAACCCCGGAATGGCTACCCGAGGTACTGCGACCCAGCGCCGAGGAGCGCGTTGAGCACGCGCGGCTGACGGCCCACTACCACGACTTCACGACCTCCGTCCCGGAGACCGCGGCCAGCTCTCGTCATTGCCACTGTAGCGACCGCGGACGCCAATGGCTCGGCAGCGGGCCCGAAGAGAGACTCCGCTCGCTCGCCGATCCCGTCCGGCAGCACTTTAAAAAGGGCGGATCGGTTTTCGTTGGTTCCACGACGAGCACCAACGAGATCGCCGCGACCGTCGAGGCCCTGAGCGGTCTCGAGCTGCTGGCTTTCGTACCGTTGAATGATTTCCTCACCTTTCATGCCCTGGAAAAGAACCCTCTCTCGGACTCCAATTCCCTCCACCCGGGGTGGGGCCACTACTCGTTACCTTCAGAGAGCGAGATCGAAGACCTCTGGCGCAAAGCGCTACTGTATACCTTAGACCAGCTTCTCGCCCCCATCGGCGGCATTCGCTGGGGTCTAGTCGGTTCGACCCTGTGCTTCGCGATCACCGAAGTCGGCCGCTACATTCTGGGACTGGCCGACTCCTTCAACCTGGACCACGACCACGCCGCGCAAGTCGTCGTCCAGCCCAACTTCGAGATCGTCTTTCTTTCGCCCTCACCCTACAGCGCCGCGCTGCTCGCTCCCATCGCCCGGCGGCGAGGCAACGAACAGGTCGGTACGATCTTCGAGATCACCCGCTCATCCGTGCTCGACGCCGCGGCCTCCGGCATGGAAAGCCAGGAGATCCTCCGGCTGCTCGAAGATGCGAGCACGCACGATCTACCGACCAACGTTCGCCAGCAGATCAAGACCTGGTGCGCGCAGCTACGCCGCGTCCGTCAGCGATATCTGACGATCATCGAATGCCCCGATCGCCAGACCGCGCGCCGGGTCCTCGAGGTCCTCGGCCGCACCGCGCGTCCGCTCACCGAAACCATGATCGAGCTCAAGCGAGAAACCCTAACCCAGAGCCAGCGCAACAAGCTGGCGGAAGCGGGACTCAACCTGGAGATGCCCAGCTTCGAGGACTAGCGGTGAGAATGGCTATTCCCCTCAGCGGGCGGAAATGGCGGTCGCGGTTGAGTAGACTAGGCCGCTCATGCCCAACACCACGACGATGCTGCCTTTCTCGCGGCTCCCGGAGTAGCCGCCGGGATGTGGTGGCGCAAGGCCACGGCCAGTGCCAAAATCACCGGCGAAGGGCGCGACGATGCCGGCTTGATCGAACTCTTCGCTCGCGATACCAAGCGGGCTTGGGATCTCTTCATCGAGCGCTACGCGGACGCCATCTTCGGCCAGTTGCGCGGCATGGGTTTTGATTACGACGACGCGATGGACCGTTTCGTCTACATCTGCGAGAAGTTGGCGGAAGACGACTGCCGCCGGTTGCGTTCGATCCGCTTCGCCGGCCAGCACGGCG
Organism: Acidobacteriota bacterium; assembly: GCA_003231035.1. GTDB lineage: Bacteria > Acidobacteriota > Thermoanaerobaculia > Multivoradales > SZUA-115 > SZUA-115. The sequence goes on along the minus strand of QIHU01000605.1, from coordinate 17,981 downwards.
AGATGGTGCCTTGGGTGCGCACCGTGGTCAAGAACCTGTGCATCAACTGGGCCTGGTCTCAAGATGGCCGCAAGCGTCTGTTCAAACCGATCGAGCGCCTTTCGAAGCTCGACCAAAGAGTCTTCGAACTCTACTTCTGGGGTGGGCTCACCCCGCTCGCCGCCGAAGAGCAACTGCGCCGCGAGGCCTTCTTCGAGGTCGCTGACGGCACCGTGTTCGACGCCCTCGACCGGGTGATCGCAAGCCTCAGCGTCAACCATCTATGGAAACTCGCCAGCGGCCTGCTTCGGGCTCGCAAGGCGGCCTCTTTCGAACAACTGAGTGAGCTGGCCGGGGTCCAGATCGAAGCTGTCGAGAGCGGGCCGAACCCCGAAGAATCGGCCGCTGCCGCGCAACAACGCTCCTGGCTCGGCCGCGGCCTGGCGAGCCTCGAATCCCGCCATCGGCTGGTGGTCCAACTGCGTTTCGAACAGGCCCTGACGCTAGCCGACATCGGACGGACGCTGGCGCTGAGCGAACGCGAGGTCAAGAAGCTCCTCGACGCCAGCCTCGAGCGGCTGCGAAAACAAATACCGCGGGCGCCGCAAAATCTGTCTGTTGAAAGACAATAGCGGAGATAGAAGGATGTACAAGCAAGGCTGCCTACCCAACTCAGCGTTACAGAGCCTCCTCAGGGGTGAGTCAGGCGAACTTTCGACGAGCGAGAGGAAGAGCGCCGAGGACCACCTGAGCCTCTGTCCGCACTGCCGAAGCCGACTTTCCGCCCTGATCGGCGACTTGGAGACGGTCGCCCAAGCCAACCCTGAGCCCGCCCCGGCGGAACTCAAACGGCTCGCCCGTGAGATGGTCCCCGGCAGCAGAGCCTCCAACAACCCAGGGCAACGCTCATCGACCCGACTGTGGCTGCCCCTGGCGGCGGCCGTCCTGATGGCGATTGGCCTGGGCGCGATCTGGAGACCCGCGACCCCCGATCGCGAGCCCGGCGTTGACGTCCTGCGCAGCCTCCCGACGCAGGCGAGGGTGGAGCTCGACCTGCCGCTGTCAGGAGCGGTCGCGGTCGGGGAGCGCACCCTCTTCCGCTGGCAGCCGATCGAGAGCGCCGGGCGCTACGACTTCGAGGTAGTCAACGAGATCGGCGATGTCCTCTTCGAAGCCCGCACCACGCAACCGTCGATCGAGTTGCCGCGCGGCAACCTGGCGCTCGAGGCGGGGAGCGACTACTACTGGTCGGTCCGCGCCACGCTGCGCGATGGCACGGTGGTGGAATCGGAACTGCGCGGCGTCTCCTTCTAACCCTCCGATCTAACCCCCCGATCTAACCCCCAATGCGCAAAATCGGTACAGCATCGCTCGCCGCCCTCATCGCCATCCTGCTGCTGGCCACGCTCCTTTGGCTCGGACGAGAACCGCTGGCCCGCCTCTGCGTCGAGCGCGCCCACCAACTCAGTGAAGCCGGCGATCGAAAGACGGCGACGAGCTTCCTGAAACTGGCCCTGCTTCTCGACAAGAATGCGGCAGGGACACGGCTGCTCCAGGCTTGGCGGTTGCAATTCCTCGGTGACTTCGAGGCTTCTCAAGCCGTGCTTGCCACCATCGACGAGGGCAGGCTAGAACCGGCGCAACGGTTTCACCTGTTGACCACCCGAGCGGTCAATGCGCTGCGCATGGCGCGCCTCGACGACGCCCGCGCCGACTTCGGCGAGGCGATCGAGCTGGCGAAACAACGCGGAGACCGCGGAGAAGAGTTGGCCCTGCACGTTGAACTCGGACGCATGCACTTCTACTACACCCACAACTACGAGAGGTCACTGAGCCATCTGGAGGAGGCTCGAAATTTGGCCGCCGAGACCGGTCACGAACGCTACGGGGCCGAAGCCGCGACCTTGCTGGGGCAGCTCTTGTGGTGGTGGAAAGGGGAGGTCGACGATCCGCTGCCGGACTATTTCGAGCCGGCATTGGAAGTCTTTCAACGGCGTGGAGACCGCTACAACGAAGCCGACACGCTCCACAAGATCGCCTTCTTCCACGCCAACGACGGCAACTTGCTCGAGTTCTTCAAATTCCAGGGCCGCGGAATCGCCATCCGGGAGGAACTCGGCGACCGCGCCGGGCTGGCCCACGAGTACCTGACCCTCGGCTGGGCCTACCTGCGGCTGCACGACTACCGGCGGGCGCAACGCTTTCTCGAAAAGAGCATCGAGGTCAACGCCGATCGCGGTGACCTCTTCGCCTACTTACGGTCCCAGCGCGTCCTGGCGGACTGCGAGCTGCGCCAGGGCTTCGTCGACGAGGCTCAGGCACGACTGGAGCGAACGCTCGACCGCGATCACCCGGGCGTCCAACCCGAGGACCCCTTCCTGTGGGCGCAGCTGGGTGAGGTCGCCCGCCGCCGCGGCCAACCGCTCGAAGCACGCCGGCACTTTCGCCGGGCGCTGGAGGTCGGCAAGCTCGGCAACATCGGCCGGGGCAACCGCGTGTGGATGTTGTCCGGGCTGAGCTATTCCTACATCGCCACCGGCGCGCTCGACAAGGCGGAAGAAGTCGTCGCTGAGATAGCAGAGCTGGTCGCCGGCATGCACCACTGGGGCAGCATTCGGCGGCTCGAATTGCAGCGGGCCGACCTCGCCGAGGCGCGGGGTGAGCCCGCGGTCGCCTTCCGCGCGCTGCTCGCGGCCGAAGAGATTCAGTTGCGTAGCGTCGCCGCCTCTCCGGTCGCCTCGGACACCACCAATAGCACCCACGAGCGCTTGTTGGCCATGCTGCTCGCGCGCGCCACCGACCCGGCGCTACCTCCGCTCATCGAAGGCGGCGGCGACGCCCACGCCGAGCTGGCCTTCGAACTGCTGGAGCAGCGCAGCTACGGCTTCTACCGCGATCTGGTCGTCCTCTCCGTCGGCCGCCGCCATCGCGATTCCGGCCAAGCGGACGCCGCCCTGGCGGCCCTCCGCAAGGCTGCGCGGCTTGCCGGTGACCGGCTCTCGGCAGACTCGGTATCGAGTCTGCGAGAAGCCTACGGCAGCTACGAAGACGCCCTGCTCCAGAGGGCGCTCTCCGACGAGAACTACAGCGCGATGCGACGGATTCGCCCCCCCGGCCTAGCCCAAGTCCGAGAGCGGATCGGCGAAGGGACGGCACTGTTGCAGTTCGTCCTCGCCGACGGAAAGGCTTTCTGCCTGGTGTTGCGCAGCGATGGCTTGCGGGTGGTCGCCCTGCCGTCCGAACGCCGGAAGCTGGCGCCCAAGATCCGCCTATTCCACTCGCTGGCGCTAGAACCGAAGAACTCCGCGAAGGATCTCTGGAGGCCCATCGCCGGGAACTTGTTCGAACTTCTGATCGAACCGATCCAACAGGCCGGGCTGTTGCACGATGTCCGCCGCCTCGGCATCATTCCGTACGGCGATCTGTACGACCTCCCCTTCGCCGCCCTGCTCGACGCGAAACGGGATCGGTTCCTGATCGAGGATTTCGACCTTTTCCTACTTCCCGCCGCCTCGCTGATGGGCTCTTCGACGAGCGAGCGAGCGAGCGACGAGGGCCCGACTACGGATGGGGTCTTCGCGGTGGCCATCCAGAACCCGAACGACGACTCTCTAGCGCCACTCCCATTCGCTACCCAGGAGGCCGAGATGGCGGTAGCCGCCCTCGGCGGCCGGGCGGTACTCCAGGAGGCCGCCACCGAAACCTCGCTCAAGACGACGGGCAACGGCTACCGCTACCTCCACCTGGCGACCCACGGCATCAGCGAGCCCCGGATGCCTCTGCTCTCCCACCTGGTTCTCCAGCCCTCCGACCAGGACGACGGCCGGCTGACCGTCGGCGAGATCTTCGCTCTCGACGTGCGCGCCGAGTTGGTCGTCCTGGCCGGCTGCCAGACCGGCCTCAGTTTCTCTCCAAACGGCAGCCGGCGCGGCCCCGTCGGACGGCTCGGCCTGATCCAAGCCTTCCTCCACAGCGGCGCGCGCAGCGTGCTCGCCAGCCTGGCCCCAGTCAGCGACCGCGCCACCCTGGTCTTCATGCGCGCCTTCTACGCTGGCCTTTCCGACTCGCCGCGCGCCACGGCGCTCGCCGAGGTGCAACGAGCCATGGCGACCGGCAAGCTCGACGATGAGGCTTCCAACCTCTCCCTACGCCACCCGCGCCACTGGGCGCCTTTCATCCTCGTCGGCGCCTACCGCTAGTCGGCGCGACGGCAATTGTCTGTTGGTAGGCAACAGACCCCGACGACGGGCGGAACGAATCGCTCGCGGCGGTCTGCAATGAGGAGAAACCATGAAGCGCAAGACGTCAACCCTAGCTTGCCTACTCGCCTTGAGTCTAGCCGTTTGGGCACCACCGACACTGGCCGAAAAGCAAGCGCCCAAGAAAGGCGGTGACGACTGCGATTGTGCTGCCCTGGCGGCCGCGGTCAACGGCTTGGAGGTCCAAATCTACGACCTTGAGAGCGAGCTCGAAGGCTACAACGACCAGCTCTCGATCCCAGGAAAGATCGCCACCTCCCTGGCGGGCTACGACGTGCGCGCGGTCGAGGGGCGATGCAACGAGGGCGAGGGGCGCGTCGGCCTCGAAGGGGGCTGGAAACTCTGCTTCCCGATTGGCAGTAGCGCCCAGGTGATCCCGTTCATCACCGACTTCCTCGAGCAGTTGGGGTACGACCCCAAGGAGTTCCGGGAGGCCGCCAACCTCGCCGCTGGCATCGAGGACGCACTCCAGCGGGCTCAGAAGCAACTGCAACAGGCGCTGGCGGACTGCGCGCAGTGCCGCTGTGACTGTGCGTAGACACGACTCGCCACACGACGACTCTACGTGATGAGATCCCCAGCACAGCGCATCGGCGCGACCGCCCTGAGTGCGGCCTTGTGGTGGATGGCCGCCAGCGCGCCGGCCTTCGCCCAGCTCTTCGACGTCGACCCCGGCGCGATCGACTACGGTGCGGTGAGGGTCGGCGAGCGCGCCGTCGAGACGATTCGCGTTACCAACACCGGTAATCAGACACTCTTCATCCAAGCGGTGACCCCGGGCGGTTCCAACGCTTTCAGCTTCCAACAGCCCGGCAGCTTCCCCATCGGCCCCGGCCTGGTGTGGATGCTCCAGGTGGCTTTCCAACCGCCAGCGGCGCAAGCGTTCAACGGCTCGGTCCGCATCCAGTTCCAGAACGGACCCCTGGTGGTGGTGGCGCTCGCCGGGGTCGCCTTTCAGAACCAACCGCGAATTCGCATCACCCCGTCGCTGCTCGATTTCGGGGGGGTACAGATCGGCGATGAGTCGACACGGTCGATCCAAATCTCGAACCAGGGCAACGAGGTATTGCAAGTGCGCGGGATCGCTTCCAGCTCCACCGCCTTCTTGAGCGGCGAGACGGGCGGCTTCGCGCTCAATTCCGGCGGCTCCCGCACCGTCGGCGTGACCTTCCGCCCGCCCACCGTCGGTGGCTTCGCCGCGACCCTCCAGGTGGACAGCGACGACCCGGCGAACCCGAGCTTGCCGGTGAACCTACTCGGGGTGGGCGAGCTGCCGCCGATCGACTTCGTGGCCACCTTCGTCCCCGACCAGCTCAGAGTGTCGCCCGGCGCCACGGTCCCGGTGGCGATCCGTTTTCAGAACTTGGGCGAGGAGCTGCTCGAACTCCGCTCCATTCACGCCTCGGTGCTCATGCCGGACGGCAGTACCTTCTCGCTCGGCGGCTTGAGAATCACCCCAGCGAGGGTCCCGGCCGGCGCCACGGTGGAGGTGCCGGGGGCCGTGGTGCTGCCGGAAGCCTTCCACCAGGCTTTGAGCGGCGGGGCCAACGAGGTGCAATTCGTGCATACCTTCACCGGCTCCGCCAACGGCGTAACCATCGAGCGCGAGGCCAGGGCGACCTTGATCCCGGTCGGCGCACTCGGCGGCGAGTTCACCGTCCACACCGTCTCGATCGACTTCCCCTTCCCCGCCACCAGCGTGGCCGAAGGGAGCACGTTGCGCGCCCGCGCTCACCTCTTCGGTCGTGGCACCGGCAGCGTGATGGGCCGCTGGCTGGTGGACGGGTTTCCCTTCGAGTCGCTGAGCGTCGACCTCGACGGCCGTCAGGGGGTGGCACAGACGCTCGGCCCCCTACCGACCGCCATCGTCGGCCGCCACCGCGTGGCTCTCGAAATCTTCGAGCCGGTCGCGCTGGTCACGCCCGCCGTTGACTACCGCGTGACTCCGCGCGAAACCGAGGCCATGCGCTGGGTCGAGGCGCCCGGTTTCGGCGTTTACCTGAGTCAGGGCAAGCTCCCCCGATTTGCTTGGACTCCGCGCGCCGGCGCCGTGTACCACATCGAAATCGACGGCACCCAAACCGCCAGGCGGCGCCACGCTAGCTGGCGGCCAACCCCAACAACCTGGGAAAAACTGGGGGGCGGTGGCCAGCGTGTCGTCGGGGTGCGGGCGGTGATCGGCGATGCCGAATCACCGCTCTTCGAAGAACGGATCGAACGCGATCTCCTGGTGCTCGACGAACCCGTAGCACTCACCACCGAGTGTGACGCAGAGGGCTGCTCCTGGAGCCGAGCTCCGGGACAAAGCCTCTACGCCGTCGAGTGGCGCGACAGCGTGGGCGAGATCGTCTACCGACGGATCACCGCCGCGACCCGCCTGGTCGGCAGTCGGCTAGCGCCGCTTCTCGCCACCGGCTCGCTCCGGTGGAGTGTGGAAGCCCTCAACGACCATGGCGAGGTGGTCGGCCGCAGCGCGGTTTCGCCATGGCCACGGAGCTGGCGATGAGGAAGCTAGGACTCTGGGTGAGTGTGACGGCGTCACTGCTGCTGTGCGCGCCGATGGCGGCCAAGCCCTTCGCGCCGACCAAGCCCCAGCGCGGCGCCCAGATCCGACTTCTGCGCCCAACCCTGGTCTTCGCCGGGGACCTGCCGGCCGGCGTCGCTCGCGATACGCTCCGCCTCTTCGTCGACGACGACGATTTGACCGAGTTCACCGCCTGGGACGAAGGCCGTTTGCGGATCACCTGTCCGCTGCCGTTGGAACCGGGAGAGCACACGGCAAAAGTGGTCGTGGCCGGAGCGAAGGCCGAGGCGGTGGCCACCCTGAGCTTCACCGTCGTCGCCCCCGGCGCGGCGGCCGTGGCCAGCGGACGGTTCACCGACTCCGTCGAGTTAGAGAGTACGGACAGGGAGGGCGTTACGCTGGCTTTGCAACCGCACATCGACGGCCGACTCGTCGGTCCGCTCGGAAACTTGGGCTACGACATCACCCTCGAACACCAGTTAGGGTTCAACGGCGATGACGGGGATCTTCAAGACCCGGACGCGATCCTGGAGTTCGAGCGCCCGGGGTTCGCGGCGAGCCTCGGCACCATCGCCAACCCCTATTCGTTCTCGGAATCGGAATTCCTCGGGGTGACCGCCTACCGCCGGGCGCTCGATGCCAAGTTCGGCAAGCGCTCGCCTCTCTCCTTGTTCTCTAACCTCGCGGACGCACTGCCGACGGTGGCCGGCGAGCGCGGCTTCGAGCAACAGATCCACGGCGCTTCGTGGCAACTGCCCATCCGTGGCGACCGCTTGCGCATCCGTCTCCTCGGTCTATCGGCCGAGGATCGCAAAGCTCCAACGAGGCCGAGCGCCACCTTGTCGCGTCCTGAGAACGCACGACTGCTCGGCGCGCTGGTGAGCTACCGCTGGAACGAGAAGTGGGAGACCCTCCTTGAACTGGCGACCAGCGACCGCGAGGTTGACGAAGCCGGCACCCGGACCTCGGCGCGAGATCAGGCATGGCGCGTCGAGCTCGACGGCTCGATGGGCGACCACAAGCTCAACGCCCGTCTGGCCAGGGTGGGCGGTCGCTTCGCCAACCCGGCCGATCCGCGCCTGACCCTCGATCGCGAAGAAGCCGAAGTCCGCCTCTCCCGCCGGGCCAAACGGTGGAACTACCGGGTCCACTGGAGACTCGGCAGCGACGGCTTGGAAGAGGGGGTCCGCTCCTCCGACGAGGAACGCTACAGCCTGACGCTGGGTCGTAAACTGGGTCGCAAGCTGGGCGGTATCGACGCCAGTATCGACTGGAGTCAACAGACGATTACCAGCGCCCGCGCCAACTCCAAGCAGACCCGCGTCCAGCTCAGGCTGAGCCGCGGCTGGAAACACTGGCGAGTCGACCTTCAAGGCGTCACCACCGACAACGAGCGTAGCGGCTACGGTTTCTCCTCGACCGAGCAGGACTCGATCAAAGGGTCCTGGCGCTGGAGCTCAGAGGGCAACTGGACCTTCCGCGGCAGTCTGGGCGGGGCCGAGAGCCGCCGGATCGGCCGCACCCGCGAGACGCGAGACCTCTTCGTGGAATCGGCCTGGCGAGCCACTTCCGGCCGGCTGCGCGCCGCCTTCAACAAGGAGCGAGCGCACCCGGCGCTCGGCCCGCGGCACTCTCGACTGGCACCTGGGCGCATCGAAAGGCTGGTTGCTGAGCCTCGAACTCGCGGCCACCGAAACCAAGGAAGCGATCACCCGCACGCAGACCACCGACGATCGGCTCCTGGCGAGGGTGACCTACTCACCGCAATGGACTTGGGGCGGGCACTGAGCGCGCCCGAATAACACAACACTTGGGAGGAGAGAAGCATGACCCCGCGAACGATCTGGATTCTGTTCATGGCGCTAGCCCTTGCGGTGGCCACCCCCACCGTGGGCCTGGCCGTCGTCAAACCCGACCCGACCGCGGACCACAGGCAGATCAGCGTTCTCTTGTCCGAGATGCAACTGCAAACGGATAGGTTACTGATCGACCGGGAAGCCTTACTGATTCATCGCGACGTCGACTGGGAGTTGCGGGCGTTGAAGAGGATCCACGAGCTGCTCGGCGAGGACGAGAAGATCGATCTGGATGCGTGGAATATCGGTACGGACCGATGGGAAATACGCAAGATCAGCTACCGCCACAGCTTCCTCGACTGGAACTTCGAAGTGCCGATCGTCGAGCTAGAACAAGCCACGCCGACCCAGGTCACGATCAACGGCGAGATCTACCTTTGGGAGCCGGATCACTTCCAGAAGTTGCGCTGGTACAGATTGGAACAATGGTGCATCGCCAATTTGTACGGTCACACAGGAACCCCATGGCCCGAGCCCAACTCGCCGCTGAACCTCCACCGAGTCGAATTCTCGAAGAGATGCAGGCTGATTGAGGACGACGACTGACCGCGGTCGGCTCCGGATTGAGTGCCGCCTATCGAGCAGTCCGGTACCCTCGGGCGCATGGATGGAGCCGAATCAAGGAGATCTTCCACCGGGCGGTGACCCTCGCAGGGGAGGAGCGCGGGCGCCTCGTGGAGCGCGAGTGCGCCGCCGAGCCGGAGCTGAAGGCGGAGGTCGAGGCGCTGCTCGCCAGCCATCTGAAGGCGGGTGACTTCATCGAGCACTCCCCGGTCGCTCCGACCGGGGAAGGCGAGGCGACCGAGGCGCTCGACGGCGAGACGCTGGGCGCCTACCGGATCCTCGAGCGGATCGGCCACGGTGGGATGGGGACGGTCTTCCTCGCCGAGCGCGACGACGACCAGTATCACCAGAGGGTTGCGATCAAGGTGGTTCGCTGGGGGCTCGACTCGCCGCTCTTTGTCGCCCGGTTCCGCCGCGAGCGCCAGATCCTCGCCGATCTCGAGCACCCCGGAATTGCCCGACTCCTCGACGGCGGTACCCTCGACGACGGCCGACCCTACCTGGTGATGGAGCACATCGAGGGCGAGCCGCTCGACGTCTACTGCCGGCGCCGCTCTCTCCCGATCCGGCAGCGGCTCGAACTCTTCCTCGAGGTCTGCGCGGCGGTCCAGTTCGCCCACCGCAATCTGGTGATCCACCGCGATCTCAAGCCGTCCAACATTCTGGTCACCCCGGAAGGGGAGCCCAAACTGCTCGACTTCGGGACCGCCTCGCTGCTCGATCCGGTCACCCTCGACGCGGCCGAGACCCAGACCGGGCCAGCGATGCTGACCCCGCACTACGCCAGTCCGGAGCAGCTGCGCGGCGGGACGATCACCACGGCGACCGACGTCTACGCCCTCGGCGTCGTGCTCTACGAGCTGCTCGCCGACCGGCGGCCCTTCGAACTCGCCCATCGGTTGTCACACGAGATGATGCGGGTGGTCTGCGAGGAGGCACCGGCCCCACCGAGCCAGCGAGCGCTGTGGGCAGCCAGGGAAGACTCCGCGGAGGCGGCGGGCTCGCCGGCCGAACGGAGGCGGTGGGCGCGGCGGCTGGAGGGCGACCTCGACACGATCGTTTTGACCGCGATGCACAAGGAGCCGCAGCGCCGCTACCCCTCGGTCGAGGGGCTCGCCGAAGACGTGCGGCGCCACCTGGAGAGCCTGCCGATCCAGGCGCGGCGCGACGCGTTCGCATACCGCGCCGGCAAGTTCCTGCGCCGCAACCGGTTGGCCGTGGCGGCGACCCTCGCCATCGCCATCGTGTTGGCCGGGGGAGTGGCAGCGACCTGGGTCGAGCGCCAACGCACCGCCCAGGCCGATGCACGGGCCGTGGACCTGCTGACCGAGGCAGAGACGGTCACCGAGTTTCTGCTGGAACTCTTCGCCGCCTCCGATCCCGCGCAGTCGGGAGGCGACGAGATCACCGCCCGGCAGATCCTGGAGCAGGGGGTCGAGCTAGTCGAGGAAGCAACCCGTGAACAGCCGGCCGTCCAGGCTCGTCTGATGAACCAGCTCGGTCAGGTCTACCTGCGCCTCGACGATCCCGGGCGAGCGACCCAACTCCTCGAGCGGGCACTCGCGGTCCGCCGTGAGCTGGGGACCGAGCACGTCGAGACCGCTTCGATCCTCAGCCGGCTCGGCCAGGTCCTCACTAAGCAGGAGGATTTTTCCCGCGCCGAGGCGCTGCTCAGCGAGGCGCTCGAGCTGCGCAAGTCACTCTTCGGGCCGACCGCGCCGCAAGTGGCGGAGAGTTACGACCTACTCGGCGAGTACCACTACGTCCGGGGGCGCTACCGGCGGGCGAAGGAGTTGCACGCCAAGGCGCGGGCGATCCACCGGGAGACCGGGAACGGGGAGACCGACGCCGTGGATCTCGGAGGTATCGCCAAGGGGCTGAACAACCTCGGAGCCGCCTGCTATGCGCTGGGGGAACTCGACGAGGCCGAGAGCCACTTCCGCGAGTCGCTGGTGCTTCGCGAGCGTGCCGGTCTCGAACTCCACCCGGAACTCGCCGTGACCCTCGACAACCTGTCGGCGGCCCTGGCCGGGCAAGGGCGCCAGGCTGAGGCCTTGGTCTACACCGAGCGCGCCCTGGCGCTCGAGAGGCGCCTCTACGCCGACGCGAGCCATCGCCAAGTCGCCACCACCCTCGGCAATCTGGGAAGCCTCCTTCACCAGCTCGGCCGCCACGGCGAAGCCGAGGACCGACTGCGCGAGGCGCTGAAAATGCGCGAGGAACTCCTCGGCGGCGAGCACCACGCCGTGGCTTCGTCCCTCTACACCCTCGCCGTCTTCCATCAGGACCGCGGAGAGTCCTCCACCGCCGAAGCGCACTACCGTCGAGCCTGCGCGATCTGGGCGCAGAGCCTCGGCGACGGCCACCCGGACACCCGTTCGTGCTCACGGGCGTTGGCTTGGCACCTCTACTGGTCCGGCAATCCTGACCAGGCCGTCGATCTCTTCGCGGCGCAGGTGCGCGGTGAGCGGCGGGAGCCGAGCGAGGAGGCGCTGCTGCTTCCAGAAAGCCTGCTGGGGCTCGCCCTCGTCCTCGCTGATGGGGGACGGCCGGAGACCGCGCTGCCTCATTTCCGAGAGGCCTACGCCGAGCGCCGACGCCTGCTCGGCGACGACCGCCATTCCAAGGTGGTTTCGGCCCGGGAGCGGCTGGCCGGCTGCCTGGTCGAACTCGGGAGGTACGAGGAGGCCGAGCCGCTGCTGCTGCTGACCCTCGCCCACGCCGAGGAGAGCGGCGAAGATCCGGCGGCTCTGGCCGAGGCCCGGGAGCGACTCGATGCTCTCTACCGAGCCTGGGGGCGGGCTAGGGCGGCATCATCCGCGGCTGGGTGTGGACCATGACGTGGGTGCCGGCGCCGCCGTCCGGCGAAGCTACCCCGTCCACGAACTCCATCAGCGAGCCGTCCGGGTCCGGCTCGCTCACCAGCGCCAACAGCTGCTCCACGGTCAGGCCCGGGGTGTAGCTCCCGTCTGCCAAGGCGACCAGGCTAGCGGCGGCCGCACTCCCCGAGTAGCGCACGTTGGGGAAGATGTGTCCTTCCGCGATCTCCCTCGGATCGAGGATGAGAGCCGTGACCAGAATCGAGGTACCGAACGGCGCCGGGCTCGCAACGTCGAGCTGCTTCAGGATCATCGGATTATGGGGAAGGAAGAAGCCTCTTTCACCGGGTAGGGTGACGTCGCCCTGATCCAGGGTTAGATCCCAGGTGCCCCGCGGTTCGAGATCGAGACCGCCAAGGATCGGCGTGGCCGCATAGGCTTCGACCCGCGCCTGGCCGCCCGCCGAGTAGAAGTTGCTCATCACAAAAAACGAGACATCGACCCCGGTGAAGAGCTGTTCCGAGTCTACGTAGTGGATGTTGACCAGAATGAGATCCTCGTTGGTTTGCGCCGCCAGGGGCGTCGTCAGGACGAGAAGCACGAGGCAGAGTAGGTAGCGGTAAAAGGGGTTTGGGCGGTTCTTCATCGTCTGGCTCCTGTTGCAAAGAGGCGTAATGGGCGGTGGGACGATACCCACCCGCCCACTACGCGGAAAAGAGCGAAAGAAGGGCTCATCAACCGGCCGTGGACTCTCCCTCGATCTGGCCGTGGAGCCAGGCCTTGGCCACGGTCCACTCGCGCTTGACCGTCGCTTTCGAGAGGGTGAGGACTTCGGCCGTTTCGTCCACCGTCAGGCCGCTGAAGAAACGCAGCTCGACGATTCGACTTTGTCTCAGATCGAACGCCGCGAGACGATCGAGCGCTTGGTCGAGCGCCAGAATGTCGACATCGAGTGGCGCGCTGATATGCGGCGCCAAATCGAGCGCTGGAGGGCGGCCGCCGCCCCGCTTCGCCGCCTGCCTGCCGCGCGCGTGATCGACCAGGATCCGCCGCATCAGACGGGCCGCGATGGCGAAGAACTGGGTGCGATTGCGCCACCGGACACGGTTCTGCTCAACGAGGCGAAGATAGGTCTCGTGCACCAGGTCGGTGCCCTGGAGGGTGTGGTCACTGCGCTCGGAGCGAAAGGTGCTCTGCGCCAAGCGGCGCAGCTCGCCGTAGACCAGCGGGGTGAGCTCGTCGAGCGCCGCGGCGTCCCCTTCGCCCCAGGCGAGGAGCAGCCGGGTCACCGTCTGAGGATCGGCCGAGGCCGACCCCGCCGGAGTCTCGCTGCTGAGAAATCTCACCCTCTTCACAAAGATTAGTTTCGCACAGGCCCTTCGAAGTTCAATCCGTGAGCCCTTTTCCGCCCCTTTTCCGCGTCTTGTTCAAACACCCTCTCGGACGAAGGAGGAACCGATGCGCACTACCGCTCTGATCGCCCTACTCGGGGCACTCGCCCTTCCGTCGATCGGCCACGCCCAGGGCAGGACCGACTATCTTAACTTCGAGGCGCCGCCGGTGCGCCCGCTGGCGGTCGTCGAGTTCGGTTCCGATGGCTTCTTGATGGTCGCCAATCCGCCGGCCGGCCGTCTGGAGATCTACGAACTCAATACCTTCAGCTTTGTCACCTCGGTGCCGACCGGCCTCGAGCCGGTCTCGGTGGCGGTCAAGCCAACGCCGCTGGCCGACGGTACCCGGCTGGTCTACACGGCAAACTGGCTCGGCGACTCGATCACCCTCGTCGAGGTCACCCCGAGCGCCGGCAGCGTGACGGCGAAGGTCCGCGGGACGGTGCGGGTCGGTGACGAGCCGATGCACATCGCCTTCATGCCCGTCCTCGACCCGAGTGTCGATCAGTTCGGCTTGACGCAGCCCGGTGGCCTGCTCCACGAACATGTGATCGCTCTGTTGGGCGCCAGCGGCGCGATGGCCTGGCTGAACCCTGATTCGCTGCTGCCACTCGATCCAGCACTGGCGCTACTGGAGCTGCTGAGCCCTGACACCAGCCGCGCGATCCAGGCCGGCCGGACGATCGCGGTCTCACCGCCAACCGCCACCGCCCCCAACCTTCCGAACGCGATACACGCCCTTAATCTGCGCGGCGGGGTCACCCCGCCGACGGGTCCCAACGCACCGCTTTCTCTCGATCCCAACAGCTACGACTTCGATGTCTGGACGACCAGCGATCCCTTCGCGTCGTTCCTGGCCGGCGGTACCGCGTCGGGCCCGATCGTCGGCGGCCTCGGCTCGACCAACTTCAATATGGCCGTCGCGGCTAACGGCGACCTCTTCGTGGTCGGCCAAGTGGCCCGCAACCTCGAGATCAACCACGGTGCGCTCGGCGAAGCGGAAGCGCTGTGCCGGGTTGCCGGTGGTCCGGGATGCAGCGCGCAGTCCGCTCCGGCCACCGGATTCACCACCAGCATGCTCTGGCGAGTGCGCGGTGCGGGCACGGCGAACCCGGTGATCGACGGCCTCGACCTCAACTTCGACGGCCAGACCAACCAGCCGGTGGCTTTCGGTGACGCCGTGACGCAGCCGACCGATGTGGCGATCTACTACGGCCAGCCGGGGCCAACCGGCGCCCCCGGCGGGACGCGGATCGTGGTCACCGGTTTCGCCAGCGACAGCCTGGCGATCGTCGACGTCGCCAGCGGACCGATGAGCGGCTGGAACGTCACTCGGATCGACATGGCGCCAACGACCTTCGGTAGCACCAGCAACCCGTTCGATCTCGCGATGTCGATCCGCGGCCCGCGCGCCCTGGCGATCCGAGAATTCGGCCAACCGGCCGCCGTCATCGACTTCGCCTTCGTCTTCAACTGGCACGAGAACTCCTTCAGCGTCGTCGTCATCAACGCTCCCTTCCCGCAGAATGCGGTTCTCACCACCGTGCCGTTGCAGTTCGACCCGCGCCCGAGCTACGTCCGCGAGGGTCGGCGGTTCCTCTACTCCTCGAAGCTTTCCGCGAGCAATACCGTCTCCTGCGCCTCCTGTCATATCGACGGCCACACCGACCAACTCGCCTGGAACCTGAGCGACGGCATCCCGCAGCCGATCCCCTCCTTCGTCCCGCCACCGACCGGCGGCAATCCGCCGATCACCACTTTCGCGGGGATCAAGGGGCCGATGGTGACCCAGAGCTTTCGCGGCCTGGTCAACTTCGAGGTGGAAGATCCGGCGCAACAGGACCGCTTCTTCAGCAACCGGCCGTACCACTGGCGGGGGGACCGCGACACTTTTCTCGACTTCAACACCGCTTTCATCAACCTGATGGGCATCCCCAACCCGTCCAATCCGACGTTGGACGAAGGAATTCCGAGCGGCTTCATGTTCGAGTTCAACCGCTTCATCAACTCGATCCACTACCCACCGAACGCGGAGCAACCGATAAGTAGGGTCTACTCTGGAGAGTTCTTCTCCGTCGACCCGTCGCAGCTCACCCGCGCCCAGCAGATCGCCGAGGCCAACGACGAGGCGCTCGGCTCACAGGCGCTGCGCGGCCTCAAGCTGTTTCACGAGAAGAGCTATTTCAAGCCGCAAATCCCGGTGGCCACCTGCGCCTCCTGCCACAACCTGCCCGAAGGGAGCGACAATCTGCTGACCGACCTCAACGTCGGTTTCCTTCAGTCCTTCCTGCAACCAGGCGAGACGGTGCCCGACCAGCAAATCGAGACCGCGGCCCTGCGCGGCATGGTCGAGAAGGAGAAGCGTCTGTTGCGCCGCGATCCGGCAACCGGCGATCTCGACACCAGCGGACCGATCACCGGTATCTCCGGATTCGTCCACACGGGTGCCACCGCCGGCGGCGGCAGCGGATCGGAGTCGCTGGCCCTCTTCAACGAAATCTTCTCGGTGAACAACACCAGCACCTCTTTTTCGACCGGAACCCAAGACGCCGACGTGCTGACCATCACCAAGCTCATCCGCGAGTTCGATAGCGGAGTGGCGCCGTCGATCGGTCTCGCCGTCAGCATCAACTCGTTCCTGTTCTCGACCTTCGGTACCTTCTTCACCGACGTGGTCGCAACCCTCGAGTCGTTCGCCGACTCGGCCGATTCGGGCCTCGTCGTCCACGCCTTCTTCCAGGGCGAGTGGCACGGCTTCTTCTACGAGCCGGCTCTGGGTCTCCCGATCGCCAACGGCAGCTTCTACCGCGAGGTGCCCAACCCTGGAGTCGCCTTAATCGGGACCGGGCTGCTGCCGCGATCGAGCCTGCTCGGCCTCTTGAACGGCGCCGACCCGGATGCGCTGCTGGTCTTGCAAAACGTCCCGCTGGGCGACGAGCGACGGATCGCCTACCTTGGCAACTTCTTCGTGCCCACCCAACCCATGGTGACCCCGATCGTTCTCGCTCTCGAGCCGATGTCGCCGAACAGTTCCAACCAGTGGGTTTCGCTGATGGACCAGAACTGGCAGGCGGTGGTACTCGCCAGTCCGAACCCGGCCAATCCCAACGTCGCGACCGGCCTCTTCCAACGGGCGCTCGAACTGGACGCGGCCTGCGCCATCGTTCCCGCCTTCGGCCTCGACCGCCCTCGCCACGAGGCACCGCGCCGGTTCCGGGTCTTCGCGCGGGACGCGCTGCACGGCGCCCGTCTGGAACTCATCTTCGCTAACTCCGCCGACCTAGGGTCGATACCCGCCGTCGGCGCCTGCTCCTCGCCCTGCCCACCGGCCGGTTCTCCCCTCTGCTTACCGCCGACCACGACGCCGAGCGCGCTGGGCCACCCCTGGACGTTCGAGCTGCCCATCCACCCGACGCGGGGTACCACCGCGAGTGAGGCGATCTGGGAGACGGCGGCGGAACTCACCCCGGATCTCTACACGGCGCTGATGAACGGGATCAGCACCGACGGCATCGTCGAAGCGGCGCTCAACTCCCCCCAAGTCATCCGGCCCAACCTGCCGCCCACGGGTAACCCCTTCACCGACTACCCGGCGGGCACTGGGTCTTCGTCCGAGTGATCAACCAGCCGGGCACTCCCCAGGAGAGCGCGAGCCCAGGAGTCTGGGCGCGTCTCACCCTCGACTAGAACCGGTCAGGGCAGCGGTCAGTAGTCCCGGCTTGGGGACGACCGCCGACCGCTGCCTCGCGCCATTCCCGCGAAGGCCCGAATCCAGACTTCGAGCCCCGCCGGTGGAACAACGTAGAATGAAGCCGTGGACTACGTGACCGTCGGCAAGTTGCTACAGCGTTTCTTCGAGGAGAAAAACATCGAGTACGCTGTAATCGGCGGATTCGGACTCCTCGCCCATGGCATTGAGCGAGCCACCTTCGATCTCGATTTCGTGACGGTTCAGAGCTGCCAGGACGAATTGATTGGTGAACTCGAACGCCGGGGATACGAGACGCTGCACCGGGCGGAAGGATACTCCAACCACCTCCATTCCGACGCGGACCTGGGCCGTGTTGACTTTGTCTACGTCAACCGATCGACGGCGGAGCAACTCTTCGCCTCGACCACCAAAGTCGAGATTCTCCCGGGCTTCGAGGTCCAAGTACCCAAGCCCGAACACCTCGCCGCCATGAAGATCCGAGCGCTTAAGAACGATCCCCGGCGCCAGCGCCAAGACCTGGCCGACATCAGCCAGTTGATGACCCTGACGAACGCGGACTCGGGTGAGATCGAAGGCTATTTCGAGGCACTCGGAATCGGCCACCTGTTCACCGAAATCGCCAAGCGAGACGACTGAGCCATGCCCAGCTCACGCGATGCTATTCAAGCGACCCGCGAGTTCATGTCCGGTATCCCCGAGGCGACGGCGGACGATGTCCTCGCGCTACGAGCCGCGGCCAAAATCAAGCTGGGACGCAAACGCATCGCGCGCCTACAGATCCTTCTTGGTCGGCGCGTCACCCTCGAGCAGCTTGCCCGGCGACCCGTAAGTCGGGGTGAACCGTTTCGGTTGTGAGAGCCACTCCCACCTCAGCGCC
>QIHU01000025.1 GCA_003231035.1 Acidobacteriota bacterium | reverse complement strand
GGCCTCTCGGTGGTCAAGGATCTTCTTCTCGGAGCCAGCGGTAGCTTGCTCCTGATCGCTCTCGCCATGCTCATCGGGCGCCGGGAGCTACCCTTCGCCTTGGAGCCCACCATGCTCGCCCAAGCCTCGGCCTTGACCGAGATGCTCCTGCTCATGGCCGTCGCCAGTATGCTGGGCGTGGTTCATTGGATCGTTTCGACGTTCGTCCCTTGGGGGGTCGAAATCGCCATCCCCGTGGTTCTAGGGCTGGCCTACTTGGCGCTGCGCATCTACGGACGCACCCCGTGGCGGCGCATCGACAGCGGCATTCTGGGGGGGCTAGTCAGCCGGGTGTTCGCGAACAAGATTACCCGGAAAGGCACCGGCCTTCTTCTCTGCTTGGCCTCGCTGGCTAGCCTCGGTTTCGGCTGTTCCAGCGTTACGGCCCAGCCACGCGGCGGGCAGACCGCGCGGGCCGTGTCTCGAACGGTGACCATTCTGGTGCCGGGCGTCACCGGCACCGCCTTGCGGGAGATCGAAGGAGGCAGGTCGGTTTGGGGCACCGGTAAGAATCTGCTCTTCCCGCGTGACAATGGCTACTCGTTCGCCCTGCCCTTCGCCACAAGCTCCGGCTCCCAACCTCCACGGTTGGTCGCCGGGCCGGTGATGGACTCCGTTCGGCTGCTTTTCTTTCGCAAGGAGATCTACGGCAAGATCCTCGACAGTTTGGTCACCGCCGGCTGGCAACTCGGCAACCTCGATGGGCCAGGGCCAGGGGACACCCTCTTCGCCTTCAGCTACGACTGGCGGCGCGACAACGTCCTGAGCGCTGCCCTCCTGGCCCACCAGCTGGAGGCTCTGCGCCAGGCCCGCGGTATCGAGCGGCTCAAGGTCAACCTCATCTGCCAAAGCAACGGCGGCTACATCTGCCGCTACTTCGCCAAATACGGCGCCGCCACCCGCGGCGAAGCCCAGGCCGGTCGCAGTGGCCCGCCGGCCAACATCGAGATCGACCGCATCGTCCTGGTAGGCACCGCCAACGGCGGCAGCTTGCGGATCTTGCGTGAGCTGGACCGAGGTCGCAGTTACGTGCCTCTAGTGGGTCGCGACATTCGCCCCGAGGTCTTGTTTACTTTTCCTTCCCTCTACCAAGATCTGCCGGCCTACCGCGGCGATCTCTTCGTTAACGCGCGGGGCGACGATCTACCGATCGACCTCTGGGACGCCACCAACTGGGCCGAGCGCGGCTGGTCGATCTTCGCGCCCAAAGCCGAGAAAAGAGCCAATCAACGCCCCGACCTCTTCGCCGACCGTGCGCAGCGCTTGGCTTTTCTGAGTTCCGCCCTCGACTCCGCCCAGCAGCTTCAGCGACTGCTGCGTCAAGACGCGCCCAACTTCAGTAATCCGCGCTACTACTTGATTCAAAACGCCTTCGACCCTACCCCCGATCGCGCCGTGGTGACGCGACGACGGCGGCGCGCGGAACTGTTCTTCACCGGCGACCGGTGGGTGGATCGCAACCAGTACCTCAGCGCCAGGAGCCGCGCCCCCGGTGACGGTCATGCCAGCCTGGATAGCCAGAACTGGCTCTCGCCCCAGGAGCAGGCCGCCGTGGTCGGCGATTCTTTCTTCGTCCCCGGAGGCCACTTCGAGATGATTCTCGAACCGGCGACTCTGCGCCGGCTGGTCGAGATTCTCGAAGACCGTTAGCAGTCGGCGAACTCCACAGTAGCTTCTTTCGGCAACTCGGTGCTCGGCTTGCCAAGCAGGAATCCTTGCCCCAGGTCGCAGCCCGCGGCGCGCACCGCCGCCAGCTGAGCTGGGGTCTCGATCCCTTCCGCTACCACGGTCAAGCCGAGTCGATGGCCAAGGCCGGCGGTCATCTCGACGATCGCCTGGCCGTCGGGGTCGGAGCCAATACCGTCGATCAGCTCCTTGGGGAGCTTGACCTTGTGCACCGGTAGAGTTCGCAGATAGCGCAGCGACGCATAACCAGTGCCAAAGTCGTCAATCGCCAGCCGAACACCGAGCGCGTTGAGCTCGGCGAGGCGCGCTTCGGCCGCCTGCGAACCACCGATATCGATCGTCTCGGTCAGTTCGAGTTCGAGTCGATGGGCCGGTAAGCCGGTCCGCTCCAGTACCGCCGCGATGCGCCGGATCAGGTTCGGGTCGACGAGCTGGGCCGGTGACATATTGACCGAGAGGGTGGCCGCGTGAAGAGGGCCGTCGCTCCACTCGACGCAGCGCTGGCATGCCTTCTCCAGCACCTCGATACCGATATCGGTGATCTGGCCGCTGGCTTCGGCGGTCGGCAGGATAGCCTTGGGGCCGATGACTCCGTCATTCGGGGCACGCCAGCGAAGAAGCGCCTCGAAGGCGAGGATGCGACCGCTAGCCAGATCAACCTGGGGCTGAAAGGCGACGAAAAGTTCATCGTTGCGCAAGGCGGCATCGAGCTGTTCGACCAAAACGATGCCTCGCGCTGGACCCTCGTTGTCGATTGCCGGATGGAAGCGAAAGCTCTCCCCAGTGGCCTCCTGGGCCAGCCGCAGGGCAGCGGCGGCGCGCTCAAGCATGGTCTCCGCGTCACAACCAGGCTTGAAAACGCAGATCCCGACGCTGAGTCCACGAGCTGGAGCCGCCCCAACGATGGTCATCGAACGCGGAATCGCCGCCAGTAACTTGCGGGCCAGAGCGGTCACCCCGGCGGTGGAATGTACGGCGCGTTGGAGCAGCGCGAAGAGGCCGTCGTCCAAATAGCCTAAGGCATCACAGCTACGCACCAGGGGCGTCAACCGATCGGCGATATCGCCCAGGCTCACCTTGAAACCGCTAGCCTGGGAGTTCTCACTCAGGAAGGCGCCGCAGTCCACCAAGTGCAGGGCTATGCACTCGTCGGTCCGCTCGGCTTGAGCCACTGCCTGGCGCAGCAAGCCCGAGAATCCAACGCCATCGAAGCGCGGTGGCGAATTGGCCAACTTAGGTGGCCGCCCGGGACGATCAGCCGAAGCTTTTCCCACCTTGGCGAGTCCTTTGGAATCGAGCAGCGAGGAGTTCAGTAACGGCCCCGCGCCCCACCGTCCATCCAATAACTTTTCTCGCTGATTTGCCGAAGGGATCAACCTACCCATCCTTGCTCTCCTTGGTGCGCCGCGCCACCTTGGGTCCGTGTTGGACAACCGCTGATGTTTGGATCTCTCAGCGATCGTAGTGGCCCCAAGATGAACAACCAATGAAAGCTCCAATCTATCCGCGCGCGAGGCATTCCTCTACCTGATCCTGTTCACGACCCTCTTTCTCTCCGCCTTAGTTTCTGGGCTCGGTGCTTTTCCAGCTCATCAACAAGGCGTTCCCGGACCCCGCGGCGAGTGCCTTCTCCGCCCGTAGGCTGCGCGACAGCATCTCTTTGGTGATCGTCACCTTCCCCGTCTTGCGAGAGGAGGACGTCACTATGCTTGCCATGCCTCCGGCCCTTGCCGGAGGCGTGGCAAGCCCAGGGTTAGCCTTCGAGAATGCAGATCGGTTGCAGTGCCTCCATGCAGCCTTGGGTGCTCTTGTCTTCACAACAAACGGAACCGCACAGGAAACACCCGGCGCCGGTCCCCTTCTTGACTGGATACTTGTTGGTCTTTGGATACTTGGAGATCACCCCATCCATCAGGGGGTCCGTCCAGTTCGTACCGGTGCATTGATTGCCCTTACAGACCGGGATTCCAGGGGTTTGCCCCAAGCAATCCTTGATCGCGGGCTTGTTCGGGTCGCCGTGGGTCTCCATATCAAACCAAGGGTTGGCCCCTTCGCCAGTCCAAATCACGATGTCGCACTTCGAAGTCGCGCCGGTCAGATCGTCACGGATCTTCTCCGCCACGCAGTAGGCAATCGGAACGGAGAAAGCACAGTGATTATCCGTGGCGCTGGCCCCGCCAATGACTTGCACCCCGGCGCCGGACAGGTTCGGTCGCCAGCCCGTCGTCGAGAACCAGCGGCCGGCGAAGCCGACCCAACAGATCTTGGGTGTCTTGCCAGGATTCTTACCCTTCCAGTCGTCTTCGATGACCTTGCCGATGTCCTTCAATCCTTGGACCACGTCCCCCACCTTCGCACCGCTACTGGTGGGTGGTACATGGATGAAAAAGAAGGGCTTGCTCGCCGCTCCAACCGCTTGAGCGGCCGCGCAGATCGGTAGCAAGGCGACCATCAGAGCGACAATCGACAGTATTTTCCACAGTCTCACCATCGGTTTGGCCTCCCGGTTCTGGTTTCGATTCGCCACGGTTCGCAACACGGATCTCGGCGGGGTTCGTCTCCCCGTAGAGCGCTCTATTTGCACGCGGAACATGATTGCTCAGCCTCCAAACCCTTGGGGATTTTCGTAATCGTGACGGGACCAATCATCTTCACGCCCTTAATATCCACGGCGTTCCAAGAGGTCACGCCATAGTCTCCAGGTGTGACCGACGGTGAGAGGGCCTTGATGCTGGGCTTGCACTCGTCTTTGGTGGGATCCACCGCCCTGCCACTCGGGCAGGTCTTTTTACAAGTCGGTAACTTCGAGGTATTGGCCAACATGGAGCTGAGAATGTCCACCACCGCCTCCGCCAGGGTGGCGCCGACCCCATACCCCGAATACCCTCCCTTGGGCAGATCGGCGGTAGCCACCGGAACTTTGTTGGTTGAACCGCAGGCCAGCGGAGCCACCGGCGGCAAGGGCGGATAGATCCCTGGATCGGGAAGCGGATCCTCTCCGATCACGACCTGCAAGGCATCCTTGTAGAACTGGAGAGCTTTGTCCGAATCGCCGAGAGCCTCGTACGCCCTACCCATCCCGAATCGAGCCTCAGCGATCATCTCTGGGCTGTCCCAGTAGGTCGCGAAGGTCAGTGCCGTCCGATAGCTGGACAGCGCTTCGCGCGCACGGTCATGGCGCTCGAACACCGCGCCCAAACGCAAATAAACCGCGGCGGCTTCACCCACCTGACTCACCGCCAAATGGCTGGACGCCTGCTCTTCGAGAAGAGTTCGTACCTTTTCGAGCCTCCCTTCTTCGATCGCCTTGGCGACCTTCGACTCTCGATCGTCCTCTCGCTGCGCCGAAGCCGGCGAGATTGCGACACCGAGACCTAACACGGCGGCCAGAAGCCAGCCAACAACCACGGGTCTTACCCTCATTGTGGAACCTCCATTGCGGTCGAGAAACAATACGGCACGCGCCGCCACAACGCGGCGCCGCCGACGATCCGCATCGACTCCGAGAAGCGCCCGAAATCGGATGCGGGAGAATTGAATAGCTAGTGAGCACATATCCTAACCTATTTTGGAGGACAAATAGACGACCAGGCCAAGAACGCCCACCGTCCATCTCTCACCAGAGCCTGCATCGACCGCGCCCTCGACTTACCGCGCGGCCGCCCAGGGCTGATCTGGCTCAAGAGCCAGGGCCGGGGAAACCAGAGCCGGATCAACGCCATCCTACGCGCCTACTACGAAGCCCACCAGGGCGACGCCCGGTAGCGAGACGGGCCGGGCTCTTGGCTGGATGAGCTGGCGCGGAGCTACTCAGCGGCCACCTTGTCAGCTCTACTATCTGGTTGGCAGTGCGCCAACTGCGGCCCCCAAGCAGCAGCATGGTAATATTGGTCTTGAATCGATGATATTAAGAGCAGCCCAGCGAACCGCTTCCAGCCGCATCTTCCGAGCGGGCTCCCAGGAACTCCCGGACACCAGCTGGGAGACTGTATCCGTCGACGATCGAATCGCCGCGGTCTGGGTGCTAACCCGCCAATGCCTAGCTTGGAATCGGAACCCGGATCGTGAGCCCCGACTTCAGAGATCTGTTAGCCGCATTCAACGCTCGTGGCGTTGAGTTCTTGGTGGTGGGTGCGCACGCACTTGCGGCTCATGGATTCGTGCGGGCGACGAAGGATCCGGATGTATGGGTCAGCCCTGACGCGCGCAACGCACCACGGGTCCTCGCCGCGCTCGCCGACTTCGGCGCTCCCCTGCACGATCTGAGCGTCGAAGATCTGTCTAGACCCGGCTTGATCTTCCAGATCGGCGTGGAACCGTTACGCATCGACGTCATCACGGAGATCGACGCCGTGAGTTTCGATCAAGCCTGGCCCGAACGGGTCAAAGCGCGGTTCGCCGACCAAGAGGTTGGCGTACTTTCACGAAGCCATCTCGTGGTCAACAAGCGCGCCGCGGGTCGCGACCAAGACCTGATCGACGTCAAGTGGCTAGAGCAGTCCGCTTCGCGCGACAGCGCAACCTGAGCGGCCTGACAGTTGGCCAGCTCCATGACTTGACCAACACCTCGTCTGGTTTTTGACGGAGCACGTGGTTAGCAAGAGGTTGCCTGCCACCATGGCTACAGATCCCCGCGGAAGGCGCGTTGGACGAGGGCGTTGAAGAGGTTGTCGGCCACATGCGCGGCTTGCCGGTGCGCATACTCAAATTCCCGGATGGTTGTTACTTCTTCCTGGAATCGTTGCTGTAACTCCAATGGTGGGACTCGGAGCAGCAGCTCCTTAATCAATCCGAGGTTTAGCCCTGCCATGATGGCACCACGGTTCCGTAGCGAGACCTGGTGGACGAGGTGGGGATCTCGGTGAATCGCCTGCGACACATATTCAGGAAGAGCCCTGTGCTCATCGAGCGTGATCGCCGCGAGGTGCTTTGTCGTAATCGCCTCGGGAATGTCGTCTGGAACCACTGCGGAACGGCCTGTCGTGCCCATGATCGTAACAATCACATCGCGAGGATAGACACGATACCGCTCGAGACCCGAGTACTTTTCCCCTGTAATGTAGCGGCGCTGCCCCCAGGCGAATCGGTTCTGAACGGCGTTGTCGATCCCAAGAACCGCAATTCCTAAGTCCACAAACTCACTATGTTTCAGCGCGCTACCAAAAGGCCCTGACCGAATACTCCCCCTCTGTTGCATCGCCAGCGATGCGATAGGAGCGGGCTCCCAGTCGCGGTAGTTGGCGTTTCCAGGACCAACTCTGTACATGTATGCCGAGTGCAGCAGCTCCTCGGTCATTTGAATGGCTTCCCGCCGCTTGCGGCGCAGGACGTCCGCCTGGTTGAGGATGGCGGCGATGCGGCGTTGTTCGTTGAGGTCGGGTGTGCCGTCGCCGGTAGTGGGGACGGGAATCCGAACTTTACCCATGACCTCTTTCGAGACCTCCTTGAAGGTCGTCCCTGTACCTTGCGCAGAAATCTTCGGGGTCACCCTGCGCATTGCCCAGTACAGGTATCCGCTGTCTACCGTTGTCGATGGGACCAGGCTCTTGAACCCTTGGTTCGTGCACATGTCCCGACCGGCAATTGCGACTAGGCCAATCGGCGCTCTTGAGCTATACAGCACGGACCCCCGAGGCAGCATCGTGGTAGAACAGCTCTGGTAGCCGACCCCAGTGATCTTCTCGGGCGCATCGGCGATGTACACGCTATCAAGTGCGCTTAGATCTTTTGGCGTCACCCATGGGATATCGCCATCCCAATACTCGGGCCGGTCTCGCCTGGGGGTTGATCCCGAGACAATCTCACAGCACTCAGAGAGCCGGATTTCTCGCCAGTCCGCCGAAGAAGGCATCACAGCACCCCCTCCAGCTCGTCGAGATCGCCCCTGATTTCCTTCTCGATAAACTCTTGCATGGCGTCTTTGTCCGGCAGCTCGAGCTGGTACTTGGAGACGAACAGATCGTTGTCCATCCCGGCGAGGGCATACTCCACCAGGGTGTGATCCCTGTCCGTGCAGAGCAGGATACCCACGGGCGGGTTGTCGCCGTCGGTCGTCATATTCTTGCGATACCAGCTCACATAGGTGTTGAGCTGCCCGATGTTTTCGTGATTGAACGCCGCCAGCTTCAGCTCCACCAACACGTGGCATTTGAGAACGCGGTGATAAAAGACCATATCCACAAAGTTGTGCGTGTCGCCGATGAGAATGCGTTTTTGCCGGGCTTCGAAACAGAAGCCGTTGCCCAACTCCAAGAGAAACTCCTGCAACTTGTCGAGTACCTGATCCTCCAGATGTGATTCGCTCATCACCTCGCGCGGCTGTAAGCCAAGAAACTCGAAAACATAGGGATCGCGAATCTCCAGCCGTGGTTCTGTTGTTTTTGCCGCGCGGTTGGCAAGCTCCGAGAGTTTGTTCTTGTCTCTTGAGAGCCCCGAGCGCTCGTAATACAGGCTGCCGATCTGCCGTTTCAGCTCCCGAACCGACCAGCCACCCCGGATGCATTCAATCTCGTAAAAGGCGCGTTGGGTGTCGTCGTCGATCCCGACCAGCAACTCCAGGTGGCTGAATGACAGGCGATGGACCAGTTCTTCGAGAGGAACACCCGATTGTGGGGACGCTGTCGGCACTTTCTCGGTTCTAGGCCGAGATTCCGCCGGTGGCAGGAGATGGCTCAATTGTGGGGACAGCGTCCCCACAATTCCAGGATACCGGCGATAGAAACGAAGATACCGGTATAGCTGGCGACGATTGCAATTGCTGATCCGGCGCGCACCCAGCTCTTTCGCCAGAGAGGACAACAGCTTGTCGCCGTAATTCGCCCGGTCGGCACCGCGCAGCTCGTATTCGCCAATGTAGTGCCCGATCAACCAATTGCGTAGGGTCAGACTGACATTGACCGCCCGCGCCGCCTGCGAGGCAAGCTCGGCGTCAACATGGCGAATGGCGTCCGCAAGGCTCGCGAAGGTGAGCTGCTGGGTAGCCGTCACAGCATCCCCTCCAACTCATCCAACCCCTCCCGAATCTCCCCTTCCAAAGCCCGCAACTTCGCCAAGATCACCTTCGGCGCCTCGTACTCCACCTCCTCGTAGACGATCTCCTTGTGGCGGTTGATCGAGAGGTCGTACTTCTCCTCGCGGATCTCATCCGCGCTGACGAAGAAGGCTTGCGCCTTGCGGTCGCTCAGATCGAGCTTGCCGCGGGCTCGCCACTTCGCCACCACGCCGGGCAGGTCGTTGCCCTCCGCCGGTCCGAGCGGCGTGGCCTCTTTGCCGGCCGGGGTGCGTTTGTCGTCGAGGCTGTAGCCGTCGCGTTGCACGTCGTAGAAGAAAACCTTCTCGGTCTTGCCTCCCTTGGCGAAGACGAGGATGGCGGTGGAGACCCCGGCGTAGGGTTTGAAGACGCCGGAGGGTAGGGAGATGACCGCTTCAAGTTGGTTTTCTTCCACGAGCATTTCCCGTAGAGACTTGTGGGCCTTGGACGAGCCGAAGAGCACGCCGTCGGGGACGATGGTGGCGCTGCGGCCGCCCTCTTTGAGCATGCGCAGGATGAGGGCAACGAAGAGCAGTTCGGTCTTCTTGGTCTTGACCTTGCGTGTGAGGCTCGGGTGTACGTCTTTGTAGTCGAGGCTACCCTTGAAGGGGGGATTGGCCAGGATAACGTCAAAGAAGTCTTCGGCGAAGGAGGGGAACTTCTCGGGGAAGGAGTTGCTCAGCGTGTCGCGGTAGTGGATGTCGGGATTTTCGACGCCGTGGAGCATCAGGTTCATGGCGGCGATGCGCAGCATGGTGGCGTCAAAATCGAAGCCGTGGAACATGCCGCTCTGGATGTGCTGGCGGTAGGGTTCGAGCAGGTCGCCGGTGTAGAGGGTGCTGCCGTCCTCGGCCTCAATCTGGCCCTTCTCGGAGGTGTACTTCTCTAGCAAGTAGAGCATCACGCTCACCAAGAAGCCGGCGGTGCCGCAGGCCGGGTCGGCGACGGTTTCGTCGGGCCGTGGGTCGAGCAGTTCGACCATCAGTCGGATGATGTGGCGCGGGGTACGGAACTGGCCGTTGATCCCCGCCGTGGTCAGCTTGCTCAGCAGGTACTCGTAGAGGTCGCCCTTGGCGTCGCCGCTGGTCAGCGGCAGTTTGTCCACCATGCTGACGGCGGAGACCAGCAGGCTGGGCTTTTGGATCATCAGCTGGGCATCGACCATGAACTCGCCGGAGCTGGAGCGGCTGCCCAGCCCGCGCAGATGTTGAAAGATGCCCGGCGGCGTCCCCTTCTTCGCATCGCCGACCTGCACCATCAGGCTTAACATCTCCTCGCCGCCGAGATGTTTGAGGCTCGACCAGCGCAGCGCTTGTTCCTCCTCGGCATAGACCCGTTTGAAGGACTTTCCCGTGCGCCCGGCGCGCTTCTCGTTGCGGGTTTCAGCGATGTCCAGGAGGCGCAGGAACATCAGGTAGGAGATTTGCTCGATGACGGTGAGCGGGTTGGTGATGCCCCCGGTCCAGAAGGTTTCCCACAGCTTGTCGATCTCGCTTTTCAGCGTGCCGGTGATCATGCGGAGTATCCTCGAATTTCGGGCAGATCGAAGCGGGCGATCAGCTCTAGGAGTTCGTCGATCAGCGGCTCGCCGAAGAGGCCGTCAATGCCGTCAGCGGCGAGATCGGTGAAGGGCGCTTCGTAGAGGCGGTCGATCTCTAGCCCGCCGTTGTTGCAGATGTGGGTCTTGAGCATGGCCAGGAAGCGCAGTTGCTGCGCGCTCAGCTCCAGGTGCTTGTGGCTGAACGAGGTGAAGGCGGCATCCACCGCTTCGGCGTCGAGCCCCACGATACCGCGCAGCGCCCGGTGGAGGTCGCCGGCCACGTCAATGTGAACCGGTAGGTGCTTGAGATTGATCTGAGGATCGACGCGCAGCACGGCCTTGGCGAGTCGCTCCAGTTCCTCCTCGGTCACCGCGTGGCCGGCTCGGATGCGCGCGAGGACGGGGTCGCTCGCAAAGTGTTGATCGAGGAGGCCCTGCACGCGCTGGCGGTAGGCGATCAGCTCGTGGCCTTCCAAGGTCGGGATGTGGCGCTCGCGGATCTCGCTACCATCCCTCACATCGAGAAAGGTCGGCTGGTAGGCGAGCGTTCTAGCGCGATCTTTGTGCTTCATGATGGCCCGCAGCTCGGTGCGCACGAGTTCCAGAGCGGCCACGTTCACCCCCTCCCAGAATTCGCTGGCGTGCACTCTCTGAATGGTGGCGGCCCTTGCCTTGACCTGGTTGAGATTCTTGCGCAGCGCATCGACCGCTCCTTCAAGCCGCCCCCGGAGATCGTCGAACGTGCTCGAACCACCAAGTTTCGCGATCTGCATCTCGGCGATCAAGAGGTCGAACCGTCTTGCCTCCTCGTGGCCCCGGATGTCCACCCAGCGCATCAGCGGCGCGGCGACCTCCATTAGGCGGCCATGGGTGGCGGCGTCGAAGCGCGCGAGGGTCTCGGCGTCGCCGAGCACTTGCAGATCGCGCCAGTGGTCGCGCACCTCGATGGCCTGGGTTGCCTTGAGCGCCTGGATGTCGGCCTCGATCAGACCCACGGCCAGTTGAAAACTCTCCTCCTCCATCGCCTTCAGCGACTCTCGGGCCAGTTCGACGCGCGCCACGAAAAGGCGCTGCATGAGGGATTGGGTCAGGGCGGGCGTGACCTCCTCCGGGTGCTCGTCGAAGTAGTCGAAGTTTCCCCAGTGGTCGAAGATCAGGAACTCGCTCTTGTCCTCGCCCAGGCCGAAGAGATCGGGGCGCAGCCGGGTGCCGCGACCGATCATCTGCCAGAACTTCACATAGGACTTCACCGGCTTGGCAAAAACCAGGTTGACGATCTCGGGCACGTCGATCCCGGTGTCGAGCATATCGACCGAGATCGCGATGCGCAGCGCGCTGCTCGGCTCCTTGAAGTCGTCGATCAGCTGCTCGGCCCGCGGATCGTAGGTGTCGATCACGCGGCAGAAGTTCCCGCCGTACTTCGGGTAGAGCTCGGCGAAGACCTCGGCGAGGTGCTCCGCGTGGCGGTGGTTGCGGGCGAAGAGGATGGTCTTGCCCGGCAGGCTGCCGGAACGGTCGCGGATACCGTGGTCCATCAGATTGCGTAGAATCGTGCGGCTAGTGTCGCGATTGAAGACCTGCCGGTCTAAATCTTTGGCCTCGTACTCGGTCCCCTCGGCGTCTTCGACCTGCTCCTCGTACTGGCGCTTCTGCTCGGCGGTCATCTGGCTCCACTTAATACCGTCGCGCAGGAACTGGGTGGTGAGCTTCACCACGCGGAAGGGCACCAAGTAGGGCGGCACGTGGTTGATCGCCTCTTCGAGGCTGTAGTGGGCGGTCGGGTCCTTGTCTTCGCAGCCGAAGAGCCGGTAGGTGTGATGATTCACCACGCTGCGCGGGGTCGCGGTGAGGCCCACTTGCAGGGCGTCGAAGTAGCGGAAGAGATCGCGGTACTTGTTGTAGATGCTGCGGTGCGACTCGTCGGCGATGATGAGATCGAAGAAGCCCACGTCGAAGGACTCAAAATACTTCATCATGGCCGGGTACGTGGCGAGGTAGATTCGCTTGTCCCGTTCCGAGGCGGTCTTGGACGCGACGATAGTGCGGGGTTCGGAGGGCAGGAACTCTTTGAAAACGCCGTCAGCCTGCTTGCGCAGCACGCGGCGGTCGCACAGAAAGAGAATCCGCTTGGCCCACTTCGCCCGGATCAGGAGATCGCACAGCGAGATGGCGACCCGCGTCTTACCGGTGCCGGTGGCCTGTACGATGAGGGCCTTGCGGTACCCCCCGGAAAAACGCTCGCTGACCCTCGCGATGGCTTCAAGCTGGTACATCCGACCCGCGATTTCATCGCTGGCGGACACGAGTTCCAGCTGGGCTTTTTTCTTGCGCTGGAATTGGAGGTACTCCAAACTGTCTTTGGAGTAGAAGCCGTACACCTTGCGCGGTGGAGCACCCTCGGTAAGCGTTGTGGTCGGCGCGTCGTCCCAGAGATAAATCTCCACGCCATTGGTGTAGAAGAGAACGGGCCGCTGGCCGTGGGCCTCCTCCAGCGCATCGGCGTACTGCTTCACCTGCGTGCGGCCCGCCTCGGCTGACTTGGCGGTCTTCTTGGCCTCGAGCGAGGGGTTTGCCGTCATCGCCCCAGAGCACATAGTCCGCGTAGCCCTTGCCCGAGGCCGTTGGCAAGCCGAACAGCTCGACTTCCTGGCCCACTTCGTCGGTATCGGCACCCTCGCCGCCTACCTCCCAACCACTACTCACCAGCATCGCGTCGATGAGGAACTTCCGGGTCTGAGCCTCGCTGAAGTCCAGTTCCTTCGCCGTGGCTTCGGCGCGCTGCTTCTGAGCGCTGAGTTCGTCCGTGGAGGCGCGTTCGATCTCGGCGCGCTTCTCCCGTTCCTCCTCAAGGTCGTGGAGCAACTGGCGAAGCTCCGCCTCTTGGCGAGCGAGCTTCTCAACAAGAGCTTTCTTTTCCCGTTTGAGCCTTCCCTTGCTGGCCTCTGAAGCCCCAGCCATCGAGACGGCCAACGAGAAGGTCGGCAGCTGCGCTCGCTCCCCGCCGTTGAACATCAGGTGGTACCACGACGCCACGTCGAACGCCTCCCGCAGCAAGGCGGCGGCGAGCGGCCCCTTCGCCGCCTCGCCGTGGGCGGCCTCGTTGCCCCGAACTCGGATTGCGTGCAGCTTCTGCACGACCACGCGCGGAACGAGATCGGTAAAGACCGACTCATTGAGCCGATCGTAAAGCCCGCCTTGGTAGGGCTTGGGCAGCCGCTGCTCGTCGTAGATCGCCTTCACGACCTCCTCGGCAAAGATCCGCAGCTTGACCAGGGCACTGGCCGGATCGGTCGCCGCGTAGCGCTCGGCGAATCCAGCGAGAATCGCGAGAGCTGGCCGGCGAGGCCGCAGAAACTCGAAATTGCGGGACTTCATCGCCCCTCCACCAGGCCCCCAGTCGAGCCAGCCACCGGCCACGCACCATGGCCGGCAGGCCTCCCAGAGCTGGGACTGGCACGAGGCGCCAGTGGCGTACCCGTGGCGCGGTTCACCGGAATCTCCCGGAGTTCGTAGTCTTCAACATCAGCGTCTCACCATCAACGTAGCGCCATCTTACGCTGCTGGCACCGCGCGCCGCGCCTTGCCTTGATCGAGTCCACGGAGTAACCTCCACCTATGGAGGCACCTATGGATCTCGACAAAAAGACCACCGTCCTCTTCTCCGAGGAGCTTCACGAGCGGCTGACGCGGCTGGCGCGGTACCGCAAGACCAGCCTCGGTTCTCTAGTGCGCGAAGCCTGCGTCGCCCAATACGGCTTGTTCGATCAGGGCACCCGTCTGAAAGCGGTGCAAGCACTGGGAGCCCTGTCGCTACCCGTGGCGTCGCCGGAGCAGATGAAACGCGAAGCGGTCCCGAAGGCCGAAGAGCTGCTGCCTTGATCCTGCTCGACTCCAACATCTTCATGTACGCGGCTGGCGCCGACCATCCGCACAAGGAACCCTCGATCCGTCTGCTGGAGCAAGTGGCCCAAGACACCGTGGACGGCGTGATCGACTCGGAGGTCCTGCAAGAGATCCTCCACCGCTACCGCTCGATCGGTCGCCCCGAGGATGGCGAAACCGTCTTTCGCCTCGCCCTCCAGCTCTGCCCCAACGTCCTCGCCGTCACCGGCGCCTGCATGGACCGCGCCCTCGACCTACTGCGCGGCCGTCCGCGACTGATGGCCCGCGACGCGGTCCACGCCGCCGTCTGCCAGGTGATGCAATGCCGAGCGATCGTCAGCTACGACCGCGACTTCGATCTGTTGCCGGTTCGGCGAGTCGAGCCAGGTAGTTTGAACCTCTGATTCCGCGCGGGACCGCGCTCTACTGGTTGACCGCCACCTAGTCACAACCTCGTCATGAGACCGAATCCGCTACAATCCCTGGGAAGGCAAGCCGTTCCCCGCACTCAGTTCCACCACCGCAAGGAGAGGGAGGCAGAGATGTCAGCGACGCCAGAAGAACTTCGCACCTTCGTTCACGACGCGCTCACCCAGGGGCTGCCCCGCGAGCAGATCGAGGTGGCTCTCCAGAAAGCCGGCTGGGGAAGTGAGCAAGTCTCGCGGGCGCTCGGCGACTTCGCCGAGGTGGACTTTCCACTTCCCGTGCCGCGACCTCGTCCCTATCTTTCAGCCCGGGACGCCTTCCTCTACCTGGTCCTTTTCACCACCCTCTTCCTCGCCGCCTTTAATCTGGGAGCCTTGCTGTTCCAGCTCATCAACCGGGCTCTCCCCGATTCCACGGCACAGAGTTTTTCGGCAAGAGAGCTACGCTGGAGCATCTCGTATCTCCTCGTCGCTTTCCCGATCTTCTTGACCCTGACCGTCCGCCAAGCGCGAGAGTTGCGCGCCAACCCGGAGGGGAGAGCCTCCAAAGTCCGCAAG
This sequence comes from Acidobacteriota bacterium, assembly GCA_003231035.1. GTDB lineage: Bacteria > Acidobacteriota > Thermoanaerobaculia > Multivoradales > SZUA-115 > SZUA-115. Next base: position 987 of record QIHU01000025.1, on the reverse strand, counting down.
TGGTTGACCTACCTCACCCTCTTCGTGGCCGCTGGATTCGTGATTGGCGATCTGGTTACCCTGATTCACCACTTCCTGGACGGAGAACTCACCACCCGCTTCCTGCTCAAAGTGGTGGTGGTCGCGGTGCTTGCTGGTACCGCCTTCCTCTACTACCTGAACGACCTCCGCAAAGATGAACAATGAGCGAGCGTGGAAGCGGAAAGCTACTCCTCATAGCCAGCGTCGTCGCCGTGGCAGTCGCCCTCGCCTGCGCACTTTGGATCGCGGGTTCACCGGCGAAAGAGCGGATGCGCAGGATGGACCGGCAGAGAGTTGGAGACTTGCGCGAGCTGCACCAGGCCGTCGACCATTTCTGGGAACAAAAGGAGGCCCTGCCAGAGGACCTAGAGGAACTCACCAGCTGGGAGGGCCTCGACGATCCGCGCACCGACCCTCAAAGTGGCAAGCCCTACACCTATCAGCCAACCGGCGAGACCGACTTTCGCCTCTGCGCGACCTTCGCCCTAGAAAGATCCCAAGAGCACTCACCCTACGGCCCCGGAACACGGTTCGACCGGTGGAGGCATCCGGCGGGTCAGAAGTGCTTCGAACTCAAGGTGGAGCGGGATGAAGATTGATTCTGTTCCAGTCGCACCATCCACGGTTCGAAGCCGACCTCGGCATCGGTCTAGCTCTCTTTCGCGGAGTCGCCGGCATCCTCTTCAACGAGATTCTCAAGAAGCTCGAGTGCTCGGGACTGGTCCTTCCGGTCCACCTGGATCTCCAGCGGACCGATGGCCACGTTGAATCCCGCGCCGAGGCGACCCGCGCCGAAGAGATCTTGTAGCCCATCACTCTTCTTCAAGTAGCGAATCCCTCTCGAGGCCAGCAGCGACTCAGCCAGAGCGATCTCCCCAGGGTCCGCCCCACGAAAAACCGTCACCAACTCGACCTCGGCGCGGTCGCGCGGAGCCAGCCGCGATACGTCGACTAACTCCACGTCAC
>QIHU01000378.1 GCA_003231035.1 Acidobacteriota bacterium | reverse complement strand
GGCCGTTTGCCCGCGAGCCGCGCCCAACCACGCGGTTTGTAGACCAGAAACTCGCGAGCCCGCCCCTCGTGGGCCAGGGTGTGTTCCTCCAGCCGGGACGGTTGAGCGACCGAGGACTCCGCGCTCACCACTAGAAGCGTCGCGGAAAGGCTGAGGGCAAGTCTGAAGGAAAGGGCGAGGGCTCTATGAAATTCAGTCATGTTCTCCGTCTCTCGCTGCCACGAATTGAAACAAAGTGTCTCATGGCCCGCGAGAGGTTTTGGGCGGCCATCCGAAATTCCTTTCCCAGACCGTTGAGGCCTGGCTGGCAGGATGGTCTGCCCCTTGAGGGTCGCCGATGGTTGGGAGAAGAGGAGATGCCGCCCAGGCGTTGCGCGGCGCTCAGAGGGCCTTGGCCGAGGATTCTCGTTGGCGAGCGCCCTTTCTACTGGGCCGGCTTCGTCCTCCAAGGAGATTGGCGCTAGCGCCAAAAGCCATGGAGTGCTCCTGTTGGCGCCAGTGCTGCCGGTGGCCAAGTGCTGTGAGCCACCTGCAAGGGTAGGCTGCTTCTGGCCACCTCGCGGGCGCAATGGCCCCGTGTCAGAGTTTCGTCAGCGATCTGAATTCGCCGGAATCGGCCCGGATCGTTGGTAAAATTGCCGACAAGAAAGCGAGGATACCGATTTGAAAAGCCCAACGAAAACCAGCGAATCCACAGCCCCTTCGGACAGCGAAGTTCATGAGTACTGGAACGGCTTGCTCAAGCCCTACAAGGGGGCGATCGATCGCAAAGCCTGGTTTCAGCTGCTGACCACGGCGGGCCTTCTCGCCGTCAACTGGTTTCTGATGTTCAAGAGTCTAGAGGTTTCCTACTGGCTGACTCTAGCGCTGGCGATCCCCGCGATCGGGTTTCAGCTGCGCCTCTTCATCTTCCTCCATGACTGTAGCCATGGCTGCTTTTTCGAGTCGCGCCGGCTCAACAACATCGTCGGCTTCTTGATCGGCGTGGTGACTTTGACTCCGTTCGCCTATTGGCGCCGAACTCACGCGATTCACCACGGCACATCCGGGGACCTGGATCGGCGCGGTTTTGGCGATGTGAGGACGCTGACCGTCGCCGAGTACAAGGCGCGGCCCCGGAAGGCCAGGATCGGATACTGGATCTACCGTCATCCTCTAGTTCTTCTCGGGTTCGGCCCGTTCTACCAGTTCGTCTTGAAGCAGCGTTTGCCGCTGGACATTCCCCGCAGTTGGAAGAAAGAGTGGTCCAGCGTCCTGTGGACCAACCTCTTTATCGCGGCGACTCTCTTGCTGGCTTGGCAGCTGGTGGGGTTGGGCAAGTTCGCGCTGGTCCAGCTCCCCATCGTCCTACTCAGTGGCTCCGCGGGAATATGGCTCTTCTACATACAACACCAGTTTGAAGACACCTACTGGCGCGAGCACGAAGAATGGGATTTTCACCGCGCCGGTATCGAGGGTAGTTCCCTCTACGACCTCCCTTCCTTCCTCCACTGGTTCACCGGCAACATCGGCTTCCACCACGTGCATCACCTCGCTAGCATGATCCCGAATTACCGGCTCCAGAACTGTTACGAACAGGTATCCGAACTCCACAAGGTAACCAAGTTGTCCATCGTGGAGAGCCTACGTTGTGGCCGCTTGCACCTCTGGGACGAAGCCGAGGATCACTTGATCAGCTTCCGGCGTTTTCGTCAGCAATACGGCAGTCAAACCGTGGCAACGCAATCGGCGCCGGCGGCGGACGAGCCCACCCTCGCTACCCGGAAGCGTGATCTCGCTGGGGTCAGCAAGTCCGGGCAGAGCCGCTGAGCGGATAGACAAACGACCTTCAGCGGGCGAGCTGGCCCGCTGGAGGTCGAGAGGCTAGATTCGATCGACTTGGCTAGTTAGAGATCCCCACCGGATCGATGTCGAAAGCGCAAGTGCGGCTCTTCTTTTTGCAGTTGTAGCTACAGTCGCACCACTGGCCGGGCTGGCCGGTCAGACCGACGCACGGCGTACCCAGCGGGTTGCAGTTCTTGTCGGTGGCAAAGTAGCCCTTCTTACACTTCCAGTGGCCTAGTGCCGCCGCCTTGGTCTTACAGGACGCGCTCGAAGGCGGAGTTCCCGAGTCGTCGCAGAAGCGAGGGGTGGACTTGGAACCGAAGAGAGCGGCATCCGAGAGAGAGGTGGCCTCAGAGTAGTAGGCGACAGGTCTCGCGGAACCGCCATCGTCGGCCGCATTGGCCACATTGGCGAAGACGAAGGGCGTAGCCAGAAGAACGGTAGCCAGGGCGAACAAGAGCAGTCTTGATTTCATCACAGTCCTCTTTTCGATGTGCTCTCCGCGGGCAAGAGCGGGTAGTTGATTTCCCGTTGCTCGTCGTTCGCGCTCAACGAAGAGCCACAAGGGGTGTTACTAGGGACTGCGCGGAACCAGAGAGCTGGAAGCAGAACTTTCTTCACCTCAAGAGCCACTACCCCATCGCCCAGTATTCCGTGTTCTTCTACTTGGAGGGACTTCTGTTCGAAACCTCGCGCCGTGCTCTTCGTATCCCTCTCTACGAGATGCCCATGCTCAGCCCGAGGCTCAAAGGAGAACAACGTGGAACATGCATGGATCACTTGGGCTAGCGCTATCCTGGTCACCCTAGTGTTGATCTCAGTTTCCTGCGCTACGGCGCTGTAGGGAGTTCGCTCCGCTATTCGGGTTGAGTTGGGATAGGTACGGCTGTAGGGTCCAGCCGCGTCTTCCATTACAGAGAGTTTTCACCCCGCTACCTCATCGGAGTCAGCGAGCTGGTAGCTAGTGCTGCGCCCCCCTCGAGAGTTCTTCATGAGGACGCCGCGCCGCAGCAGGTCGCGGATATCGCGCAACGCGGTGTCAGTGGAACAACTGGCGAGCTTGGCGTACTTCGAGGTGGTGGGCCTTCGGTGCCTCAAAGTGGACCCTCTCTCTACCGATTGGCCCGGAGACGACCCCATTCACCGCATCTTTCGCGGCGTTTGAACCTTGCTTTCACCGCAAGTGGCTCTCGAGCATTCGCCGGGCCGACCGGAACATCGCCGCCGCGATGGCCAGACGTTCCGCGCCGCTCTTCTCGGCAAGCACGCGGGCCATATTGTCGTCCATTCCGTTGACTTCCGTGCGCCGACGAGCAGCGGGTTCTGCCGTAGTTGCCACCATGATGCGCCCATTATTACGGCTAGGTCCGCCTGCGTCGCGCGGGCCATGACCTCCGCGATCCCGCCCACTTCTTCAAAGACAGTGCCGGAGACGGGACTCGAACCCGTAAGCCCGAAGGCGGGGGATTTTAAGTCCCCTGCGTATACCGATTTCGCCACTCCGGCTCGGGGGTGGATCTTAGCAACGTTGGAGGGGTTCCCGGTGATCCTTGAGGGAGGATTCTCCATGGGGCATCCCGTTGGGTTATCGAGTTGGGCTTGGATGGGGTCAGTCTTCGCCACTGCTTAGGCTGTAACAAGGTCAGGGCATGACTGGATCGACACCCACCGGTTCGAGAGCAAGGTCGCCCGTCATGCCTGGCTCCTGGTGCAGCACGCGGATCGCGAGGCCCAGCTGCAAGTACTGGCCTTGGAGCGAATGGGCAAGTACCTCGACAACGACGAGGTGCGCAAGGCCGACTATGCCTACCTCTGGGACCGTGTGGCGGTGAATCATGACCGCGAGCAGCGCTACGGAACCCAGCCCAACTGGGACTGCAACGAAGACGGCACGCTCAATTTCATGCCGATGGAGGACCCCGCCAATGTCGATGCGCGCCGCTCCGAGATGGGACTGGGGCCAGCGCAAGAGGAGCTCGATCGGATGGCCGAATTCGTCTGCGGGCAGTAGAAGATCCCACCTGGGGGCTGGCTCTCAAGACTTCTAGTTCGCGCCCGTGGCGCCTTTGGCTTGCCACAGTCCGCCTTGAATCGGTCACGCTGAAGGCTCAGGTGCGGTATCGGGGAATCTTCGAAACCGTGGTTTATGAGGCCGACCTCATGGTCAACGGTCAGTTCCGAAAACTCAGTCTTCCCCAGTGGGAGGCCGAGAACGTTACGATTCTCTGGGACTTGGCAACGATCAGTGTCGGAATCCCCGATGTCAGCGGGCTGCAAGGTCGTACCGTCTTGTCTTGGGGAGAGCAGGAGATCGGCTTTGAGCCAGGGGCAAGTAGCCAGGTGCTGGGTAGCTGCCTTGCCGCCATTTACGGCTACCTCTACGTGCTCCTTCAGCTCGAAGAATATGCGCTGCTCCTCGGTTCTGTCGGCTTGTTGCTGATCTTGGCGTTGATCATGTATCTGACGCGAAATCTGAACTGGACGACGCTACGCCTAAATGAGGTTCCGGCAGAAACTGCCTGAGAAGGCAGGCTACACACCACCAAGGAGGCAGTCGCAGAGATCCAACCAGAGGAGCTTCTTGAAGCCGCAACCAATAGCGCATGCGAAGCTTGGTTAGCCTCCACAGGCGCCAATACAACGGCTTTCTCCAGCGTTGCATTACTTATACACAGTTGACAAAAATGCCAGCCTGAGTCGGCTCGGGCGAGCCTCAAGCCACAAGTAGGGCCGGCGGTAGCTCTTAGGAACCCACAGAGCCTCTACTCCGGCTTCACCGCAACCCGGCTTGAAGCCAGATTACCGGTGGCCAGGTCGTAGATCGAAAGGACCAAGTCGTGGGGTTCGCGGCGCAGGGTGAGGGAAGTGTCGTAGGCCACTAGCTTTCCCTCCCCGGGGCGCTGGGCGGAAGAGAGGCGAATGGGCACGGACGGGATATCGGACATCGTTCCCTTGGAGTCCATGGCCCCCACCCGCAGCTCTATTTCGGCGACGAACTCGTCGCCGATCGGGAGGATGGTGATGAGGTCGACCGGGATGCCCAACCGCAGATCCACCGTCATCGTCCCTCGCCGCGCGCGGGTGACTTTTTGCACCCACACCGGAAGATCGGCGGCTGGGGTTTCCTCGAGGATCAGCTGGCTCTCGACCCTACCGGTGATCTCCGCCTGTCTGGAGCGGTCGACGAATCCTCGGCGGGCTCGTGCTTGCAACCCCTTGCGGACCAGTCGAACCTTGACTCGATGGGAGGAGTCGTCGCCTTGGCGCCGCGACTGGAAACCGAGCCAGTAGTAGGCGCGGGTGTCGGAGACGGTGCGCGCCAGGGCGAACTTGCGGTTGGAGTTTAGCATCGCCTTGCCGCCCGTCTCACGGGCCAAGAAGGCGAGTGAACTCTCGTCCCAGCGTTCCTCGGAGACGGCATTGACCGTACCGCCTTGACTGGGCAGCTGCGCGGGGCTCTCCTGGTCCACGCCAGGGGTGCTGGAGCCCAGCCCGGGGAGGTCCACCGGGTACAGGGTATAGCCGAGCAGGTTCGCGGTGTCGCTCAGCGGGCCGTAGATCTCGCGCCCCGAGCGGATCCGTTGATTGCGCTGATCTCGTGACGGACCAAAGGTCCAACCACCCGCGAGGAGTAGACCGACCTTCCGGCCAGGAGCATCCGCGAAGACGCGCAGGGCGGTAGCCGCCGCTTCGAGAACCGCGGTGAGTTGCTCTTGGCGCTGGTACTGATTGAACCGGTTCTCAGCGCGCTGGAAGACTCCCAGGGCATTGCGATGGGAGGCTACCTGGAGCGCGGCGGTGAGATCTGCCTGCGATCCGGTCCAGCGGCTCAGGACGGACAGCTTCTTGCCATTCCAGGCGACCACCGCCACCCGATCTTTGGGACCGAGCAGCGCCAGTTGTGCTTGCAGCTTCTTCAATGCGAAGTTGCGATGGGCTCCGATCGCGAAGAAGTCGTCAATGAAAACCAGGTAATAGGTCGCTATTGGCCCAGGATCGACCGCGGCGCGAGGTCCTGGTCCCTCCTCCGCCTTCGAGGTCAATGCGGGGCTTTCTTCGAGCACCTCCCCGTCGCGGATCTCCGAAAAATAGTCGACCGGTGTGGGCTCGCCGTCCACGAGAAGCTCAAAGTCTCCCGCCTCAAGGCCAGAGACGCGTTGCCCTTCCTTGTCGGTAACCACCACTTCCAAGTTGATGACCCGAACGTCGATTCGCTCGCCGAAGATGCTTGTGGGCTCCGACTCCTGGGCGGCTCCAACGGGCGCCCAGGCTAGTGCCAATCCGAAAGACAGACCGAAGAGAATGGTCTGTGTCTGCCTTGCAGCTTTGTTTTTCATTTTTGCTCCTTGGTCCCCCCCAGCCGCACGAGCGTACGGCTCTATTCTTGGACGCGGAAGGAGAAGCGGTTCTCTATCACCCTGGTGGGCGATTCTAGAAAAGCGGAACTGGAGGCGACGGTCGGAATCGAACCGACGAATGAGGATTTTGCAGACCCTTGCCTTACCACTTGGCTACGTCGCCTTCGGACACCGCAGGTTCTCGAAAGCCTTGAAGATCCAGAAAAGGGCCGCTCGAAAGCGGCCCCTCGAGGCTAGCACGAGACCACCGGGGATGGACCCTCGCGGCTGCTCTTCAAAAGTCAAATCAAGATTTGGAGCGGGAAACGGGATTCGAACCCGCGACCCCAACCTTGGCAAGGTTGTGCTCTACCACTGAGCTATTCCCGCTCGCGGGCGCTAAGGATAGTGGCGGGCAGAAGAGCTGTCAACCCTCTGGAGGCGACAACTTTCGGTGCCTCTTCAATGGGCCTGAAAGGCGTCGGTCAGCAAAGAAAACCGCCACTCCTCTCCTTGGCCATCCATCGCCAGCACATCGAAGCGGCAGGGGCGGTCTTCGCCGACCTTGGCGCCGGTTGTCGCCAGGTAGAGCGCCGCGGTTCGGGTCAGGCGGCGCTGCTTGCGGCCATCGACCGCCGCCGAGGCCGAGCCGAAGCGTGCGCTGGAGCGGGCTTTGACTTCAATGAAGCAGAGGGTATCGCCGTCCAGTGCCACCAAGTCGATCTCACCCGCCTTGTTGACCAGGTTTCGAACTAGGATTCGATAGCCGCGCCCTTCGAGCCAACGAGCTGCTTGTGCCTCCGCCAGAGAGCCGCGGGCGCGAGTGTGGCTCGCCTTGTCGAACCACGACGGGGGGCTCACCCGCGTTTCCAGCGGGTGGCCTGGGCGGTATCCTCAAGTACGATGCCGTGGCCTTCGAGAACCCCTCGCAGCCGATCCGCCTCGGCGAAATCGCGATTGGATCGTGCTTCCCGGCGTTGGCTAATCAGCTCCTCGACTTCGTCATCGGCGATGCTGGATGGCTCTGTTTCCTGCTCCCATGCCTCGGGATCGAGCACTCCGAACACCGTGTCCACTTCGCTGAGTACCTGCCGGACCTTCCACAGGTCTCCCTCTCCCAGCCGAAGGTGCTCGATTTCCACATTGACCACTTTGACGAATCCAAACAACGCGGCCAGACACTCCGAGAGGTTGAGGTCATCGGCCAGCCCAGCGCGAAACTCCGCCCGCAGCTGCTTGGCAGCGGCGGCTAGCTTGGGGCTTGGAGCTCCCTCTTCCTGGGTATGATCGAGACGGAAACGCATCTGATCGACGCGGCGTAGAGCTCCCGCGGCGCTTTCCACCGCATAAGCCGTGTAATTCAGCTTCTGGCGGTAGTTCACCGAGAGGTAGAAATAGCGCAGGATACGCGGCGAGATCCCTTGCTCGATCAGCTCGCTGAGGGTGTACTGGTTGCCGAGAGACTTCGACATCTTCTCGCCGTCGACAATCAAGTGCTCGGCGTGGAGCCAGGTGTGGGCGAAGGGCTTGCCGGTGGCCGATTCACTCTGGGCGATCTCGTTTTCGTGATGCGGGAAGATGTTGTCGACCCCGCCGCAGTGAATGTCGAAGCTCTCCCCGAGGTACTTCATGCTCATCGCCGAGCACTCGATATGCCAACCGGGTCGACCCGCTCCCCAAGGCGAATCCCAGGTCGGCTCGCCCGGCTTGGCCGCCTTCCAGAGGACGAAATCGCGCACATCCTCCTTCTCGTATTCGTCGCTGGCTACCCGTTCGCCCTGCTGCGCTTCATCGAGCTGGAAGCCAGAGAGTCGGCCATAGTCTTCATCGCTGGCGATGCGAAAGTATACCGACCCGTCGTCGACCAGATAGGCGTGTCCGCGCTCGATCAACTGCTCGATCATGGCGATCATCTCAGCGATGTGACGGGTGGCCCTCGGGTATTCGTCGGCCCGTGCTACATGCAGGGTGTCGAGATCGGCGAGGAAAGAATCGATGTAGGGCTGGGTGTATTCGTCAAGACCGAGCCCCGCCGCTTTCGCCTCACGGATCGTCTTGTCATCGACATCGGTGATGTTCATCACCTGGGTCACCGCGTAGCCCAGATAGCGCATCGCCCGCACCAGCACGTCTTCGAAGACGAAAGCTCGCAGGTTGCCGATATGCGGGTCGCCGTAGACGGTGGGGCCGCAGGTGTAGATCCCCACCTTACCGGCGCTCAAGGGGGTGAAGCTCTCCAGCGAGCGGCCGAGAGTGTTGTAGAACTTGGGGGCGGTCGGAGTTTCGACGTTCATTGGGTTACCTGTACCGAGCCGGCGAACCACGAGACGCCGAAGAGCGAGTTTCCGTTGAAGGCGAGGGCGTCTTGGCTGGAGAAGGTGATGGGGCCGCTGCCCCCCGCGGCGGCGGCCAGTTGAAGGGTCAAGATCACTCCGCTGCCCGAGATCCCTCCTTGATTGCCGAGCAAGGTCGCACCGATGACCAGGTTACCGTCCGGGCTCTCAAAGACCTGAATACTAGGATCACCGTTACCGCTGGCGAAGAAGTCGCCCGGGGTGAAGGTGGTGTAGTTGAGCAAAGCCGCTGGATAGCCGAGGTCGAAAGTCACCCCGTACAGGCCCGTCATCTGATTGGCTCGCACTTCGAGTTGCAGAGTGGTGGTCGTACTACCCGCACCCCGAGCGAGATGGATCGTTGCTGCTCCGGGGGTGCTCGTGGGAGTGAACTGAATCGAGGCGGCCGTCGGTGGTGGTGTCGGTGTCGGTGGCGGGGTGCCTCCGCCACCGTTGCTCCCCCCTCCCCCACATCCATCCAAAACCAGCGCGGCGAGAAACAATGCCGCCAGCGGCTTGACTCGCGGGCGGGAAACTACACGGAGGTTACTCATTCATCGTCTCCAACGATCAGAAAAAGGGCTACAAAAACCCGGCGAGCGTATCGGAAAGAGGGCTGGCGGGAAAGGCCCTCCACCGTTTCAACGGAGGCGCTTCAAGGCGCGCCGGGCTCTTTCGCGGCGCAGGCCGCTCAAGTGATCCACAAACAACACACCTTCAAGGTGGTCCACTTCATGGCAAATGGCCCGCGCCAGCCAGCCGGTGGCGGAAACTTGGAGTGGCTCGCCGGTCACGGACTGTGCCGTAACCTCGATCTCGTGGGGTCGGGGCACCTTCTCGGTGAAGTCGGGAATGGAGAGGCAGCCCTCGTCCTCGACCCACGACCCGGATGTCTCGCCGATATGCGGGTTGACCAGGACCCAGAGCTGTTCAGGGTCGTCGCCGGCCGAGAGGTCGACCACCGCCAGCCGCTTCTCCACCCCAATCTGCGGTGCCGCAAGGCCAATTCCGGGCGCGACATGCATGGTTTCGATCATGTTGTCGACCAGCTTCGCCAGCTCGCTGTCGAACTCCACCACTTCAGGGCACCGAACGCGCAAGACGGGATCCGGGTAGAGGCGGATGGGCAGGACGGCCATCAGCCCTTGTCCAACTTGGCGACCATCTCGGCCAGCTCGCGGTCATGGCCCTGTTCGCGCAGCGCGGTCAGGAAGCCGCGGGGGTCAGGATTGCCGATGAGCGCATTTTCGAGCCCCTCGCGCCCCAGATAAAAGAGAATGGCGGAATCGACAACCCGGTACGTCGCGGGCCACGGCCGGTGTTCGAGCAATGATCCTTCGCCAACGATGTCACCTGACGAGAAGGTGCGCAGGTTGGTCAGCTGTCCTTGGGCTCGTCCGTAGACAGCTTCGACTTTTCCTTGGAGGACCAGAAATAGTCGTGCTTCGCGACTATCGCGTTGGGCAAGGATGCGTCCTGGTTCACCCCTGATCATCTTCATCACTGAGAAAAGCCGCTTGAGTTGATCGTTGGGCAGGCTCTTGACCAGGCTGCTGTGGGCGATCTTGCTCCAATATTGCTTCAGCACTACCGCCGTCTGAGTCTCGCCGCTCCCGGCTAACAAGCCCTCGGTGGCGATCACCCGGCTGTGCTCTAGCCTCTTGGCCTGTTGAATATGGTCGAGGCGGCGCTTCAGAGATTCGTCGAGTGGACGTAGGCGCACGGCGCGAGACAAGAGTGCGCGGCTCTTGTCGTGGAAGCCGTCGGCGGAGTACGAATCGGCGATCCCCACGTACTCGTGGACCGCTTTGTCAAGCTGGTGAGAGCCTTCGTATACCTCGGCGAGCTTCAACCGCTTGCGTAGCGATCCGGGCTTTTTCTTGAGCTCAGCGAGGAGCAATTTCTCCGCTTCCTCGTAGCGCTCGAGGACGATCAAATCCTCCGCCGACAGCTCTTGATCTCTATGCGAAGCGGAGGTGTCACCACCGCCAAACCAGCGCTTGAAAGCCACTGACAGATTCCTTGCTAGACTGGGGTTAAGAGGTTCGGCTGCAACAACTTGCGATGCGTGGGGGACATCCACGACATCCAGGCGGGACAATCGTTGCGCAAGGCCGGTGGCTGAGTATAAGGCAAGCGAGCCGACGCGCGGCGGAATCGGCGCCACGGACTCTGGCACAGTTCCTGCTGTACAGTGTTCACGACAGACTTTCACGGGCACAACGACCGAGAGTCGGCCTCAATGCCCGCCTTGCAGATCAGGGAGAACCGCCATGAAACACCCCACGACCACGCCTCTACCTTGGCTTCTCACGGCCGCCGCTGGATCGACCCTTTTCCTGGCAGCCTTGCTGCTCACCTCACTCCCGGCCCTGGCCGCGGCCGAGGTGCTCGCCGATAAGAACAACGAGCAGAGCGACGAGCCATACGCTGCCGCCTATAGCTACCTGCGGATCGTCGACGGCGACGCGACCCTCCTGCACAACAACGACGAGCGCGACTCCGCGGAAGCGAACCAACCGCTGCTGACCGGCGATCGTCTCTTTCTCTCCAAGCGCACTCGGGTAGAAGCGATCCTCTCGGACCGGACGGTGGTCCGGCTCGAAGGCGAGACGCAACTCGGCTTTGACGCCCTAGGCGCGTCCCCGGATGCGACGGCCGAAGGCACCGTTCTGGACCTCACCCAAGGCGAAATCCAGCTCACCGTGCCGGTGGATTTGCTCAGCGAGCTTTACCCCCGCATCGAAACCGGCAACTCCACCATTTACATCCAAGCAGCCGGCAGATACACCGTTGCCGCGCGGCGCAACGGCGACTCCGAGTTGGTGGTTCGCGAAGGCTACGCCGAGGTCGTTAGCGAGCGCGGTTCGACGATCGTCCGTGCCGACGAAGAGGTCGTGGTCGAGGATCGAGAGTTCGCCCGCGCGAGACTCTACGATGCGCGTTCCTACACTTCCCTCGAGCGCTGGGCGGAGCGGCTGGTGCGCGAGGCGGAGCGCTTCGACGGCGATGATGTCGATCCAACACTGCGCTATTCCGCCGCCACCTTGAACGACCACGGCACTTGGCTGCGGGTCAAGGGTCGCCGCGCCTGGCGCCCACGGGTCACGGCAGGTTGGCGTCCGTACCACTCTGGGCGCTGGACCTACACCCCTAGCGGCTTGACCTGGGTCTCATCGGAGTCCTGGGGTTGGGTGCCCTACCACTATGGAAGTTGGGACTACGTGGGCGGTCACGGCTGGCTCTGGTACCCAGGCCACCGCTACGCTCCCGCCTGGGTGTACTGGCATTGGGGCAATAGCTACGCTTCTTGGTGCCCCACCGGCTACTACAACTCGTACTACGGTTATCAGTATGCCAACGCTGGCTACGCACCGGTCTTCCGTTGGGGAACCTACGGTTGGGGCGCTGGCCACTCGCGTTACTATGACCGCTGGAACTTCGTGGACTACGAGCACCTCGGACGGCGTGGCCAAGCGCGCTTTACCCGCCCAGGCCGAGAGTTGGCGGCGGGTCGGCCCGACGGGCTGGTCGAGCCCGGAATCATTACCACGGATACACGCGGCCTCAAGCCGACGACGATTCGGCGACCTGGCCAAGCGGTCGAGGTCTTGCGGGCTCGCCCGCGCGACGATGGCGCCGCGGCCGGTCGACTGCCCGACGTGACCGCCTTCGTGACCAGGCAGCCGCTCGACGACGAAACCGAAGCTCGCGTCATGGCTCGTGGTAAGCCGCGCCGCGATGGCGGTCGAGTGGCGACCCTGGAGCAGCCCACACTCACCGGGACCAAACCGGCTCCGACGGGGCCCGGGGTCCAAGCAACCCCTACCCCGCGCCCTCGGCGGGCCGGCGCGCGAACACCGCGCAATGCCGCGGGGCAAGCTGGCGAGAAGCCGGCGGTGGCGGCACCCAGCCGCCGTCAGGATCCCAGCGTACGCGCCACCACGCGGGAGCGTACTCGGAGCAGCCAACCCCGAGCCAGCCAGCCCCGGACTCGCCAACCTAGCGCTCGTCAACCCAGTGCTCGTCAACCCAGTGCTCGTCAACCCAGTGCTCGCCAACCGCAGGCTCGGCCCTCCAATAGCGGCCGCAAGCCGGCTTCGGCGCCGCGGGCGACTTCCCGGCCGACGGCCAAGCCTCCGGCGACGGAAAAACCCCCGGCCAGGCAGGAAGGTGCGCGCAACCGGGTGGATAGCCAGCGGGCTGGTGTTCGTCAACCGAGTGTTCGTCAACCCAGTGTTCGTCAACCGAGTGTGCATCGGCGCCCGCGCGCGGCAGCGCCTTCGGCCTCTCCCCGGCCGAGCGCCAACAAGCCCGGTGTGCGGGCTGGTTCCTCGTCGAAGCCGAAGCCTCCCGCGCGCGTCAGAGCTTCGGGTGCTAAACCTTCTAGGGCTCAAACTCCGAGGGCCCAACCTCAGCGAGTCCAACCTCCGAGAGTTCAGGCGCCGCGCAGCCAGCCGCGAGCGGCGAAGCCCGAGGCGAAGCGCCCTCCCAAGGCCCGCCCTCAGCCTCGCCCCTCCCGTGCCACCAAGCCGACCGCCTCGAGTCGACAAGGCTCCGGCGGCAGAGCCCCCGTGGCGAGAAGTGGAAGTTCCAGCCAGAGGCGCCCCTCTTCGGCGCCGCGCGCTAGATCCACCGGCGGCTCCGGTTCGCGTTCCAGCGAGGGCGGCAAGGCGACTCGCGGGTCGAGGAAGGAAGGCGATGGTTCGGGTGGCAAACCGTAGCCAGTCCTTGTCGATCGATCGATGGCGAGCCGGTGCCCTAGGGGTTCCGACTCGTTTTGGTTTCTGGAGGCTTCGGGGGTACGCCAGACTCCTGGACAGGCTACAATCTGACTATGCGTTCGCGGGTCATGCTCGATGTGTTTTTCATCCTTTACTGCGTTGAGGCCGGGGTCTTTCTTTGCCTTGTGCCCTGGAACCTGGCTTGGGATCGAACCATCCTGCAATTGCCTATGGCCCGGTTGTGGATGTTCGGTCTCAATCCCGCGGTGCGCGCGGCGGTTACCGGTTTTGGCTTGATGCACTTGGTGTGGGGAGCGCACGATCTCGATCGCCTCCTCCACCATTGGCGAGTGAAGGCGCAACGCCGGGCGGTCCAAGCCAAGGCGACCGACCGTTAGCGATGCCTTTTTCTTTGATGGCAATCAGCGACCACCGCTCCCTCCACGATGAGACGATGGTCTACTGGCTAGCGCGGATGGCCTCCTACGCTACCTTTGGTCCGGTCTACCCGACACCGTCCAAGGCCCGGTATGGCCAGCCGGTTGGGGTGGACCAGCTAGCTAGGGCGACCGGGAAGGGACTGCCGATTCTGGCCCTGGGGGGCGTCGGTGCATCGAGCTTCGGCGAGCTAGCACAAGGCGGAGCCGTGGGGGCGGCCACAATTCGTCTCTTCCAGCGGGTATCATCCGAGCTTCCAGAGATCCTTCGTTTGGCGCAGGACTCTTTCCCCACCCACGCCACCCGTAGCGAGTAGAGCCGATGATGCCCAGTTCGTTGAAAAGACGCCTTCTCCTTCTTTCCCTCGTGGTGGTGGTTGTCGACCAGTGGAGCAAGTGGCTGGTCGAGACTCACCTGCCCCGTTTCGTCGCCCAAACGGTGATCCCAGGGTTGTTGAATTTCACCCATGTGGAGAACACCGGGGTCGCCTTCGGCCTCTTCGCCAGTGCCGGCAAGCAGGGTGGCGCGTGGATACTGGCAACTCTGGGAATTGCGGCTCTAGTCATGGTTGGGGTCTACTTTTGGCGGACCCCGGACTCCAACCGTCTCCTGCTCACCGCGCTGGCGCTGGTGCTGGGCGGGGCTGTCGGCAATCTGATCGACCGGGTTAGCGCCGGAGCGGTCACCGACTTCATCGATTTCTACTTCAGGGGCTATCACTGGCACACCTTCAATGTGGCGGACAGTGCCATTACCATCGGCATTGTCTTGATTGGCTGGGAGAGCCTTCGGCCACGGCGCGGGGATGATGAGGACGAATCGGCGGTCGATGCTCCACCGCGTTCCGCGACCTGATGGCGGGAGGTCTTGAGCGGGTCGCGGGCCTGAATGAGGAGTCCGATCGGGCCCTGAGCTGGCGTGTTGCAGTCGATGGAGCCGGCGAGCGGCTCGATCGCGCCATCGCCAACCACCTGGAACTACCCCGCAATCAAGTGCAGCGATGGATCCGTGAAGGTCGGGCGATGGTCAATCATCGCCTGGCCAAATCTTCCCGAGTGTTGGCGGTCGACGATCAGATCGCGGTCAGCGTACCGCCGCGACGCAACGACGAGCGCATTGAGCCGGAAGCGGGCGATCTCGACCTGGTCTACGAAGACGCGGAGATCATCGTGATCAACAAACCGGCGGGTTTGACCGTCCACCCCGGAGCCGGTCGACCGACCGGTACTCTGGCCCACCGACTCCTCGCCCATTTTCCAGAGATCGCCGGTGTCGGTGGCCCGGGCCGGCCGGGGATCGTCCACCGGCTGGACCACGACACCACCGGCGTGATGATCATCGCGCGCACCGCGACGGCCTATCGCCAACTGGCCACGGATTTTTCTGAGCGCCAGATCGGCAAGCTGTACCGCGCCATCGTCTACGGCAAGTCGCCTGCCGAGGGGAGGATCGAGG